>VXMP01000003.1 GCA_009841075.1 Acidimicrobiia bacterium
TGAAGCCGGGAGACTGCGGTTCGGCTGTTCGCTCCATACAAATATGTTCCCTCAAATACCGGGGATCCGATCGGGAAACCATTCCTCTAACCCGGCCTTCGGTGCTTGGCAACCCCCTACGTATCATGGCCGAGGGACATTTTCAACCCCTAATTTTTGCGAAGGCGAAAAACGGCTCCCTGAAGCACCTCAAACCGAGCCCTAAGAGGTAGATAGGGGACGGCTTACAACCACGGTGCGGTGTGTTTATACCTGGTTTCCGTCGTTTACCAGCCGGACTCCATGGCTGATCGGTTCGGCTACGAACGCACTTCTAGCCTCGGCCGGAACCAGCAGCAACGCCTCCTCGGCTTCCGCCTGATCGGAGAAAAACGAAAACAAGGAGGGACCGCTGCCGGTCATCAACACCGGACGGTCCCAGCGGTGGGCCAACTCCGACCTCCAGTCGTCCAGTTCCGGGGCAATCGCCGCCGCCGCCGGGTATAGATCGTTGGCCAGTGGACCATGAGGCCGGATTGCCGGGGGTAGATACGCTCCGCCATAGGCCGGGCCTCGAGGTTCCCCCAGCCCATCCCAGGCCGCATATACCCGTGGAGTTGAAATCGGAAAGGGTGGTACCGCCACCACCAGAACAAAACCCTCTCCTACATCCAGGCGCTCCTCCAGCTGCTCCCCGTAACCTCCGATCCATCTGAACCCTCCGCGTAGGCAGAAACCCACATCCGCCCCGACCTCTAAGGCCAGGGCGTCCAGTCCGCTCCGGTCGAAACCGACCAGATGGGCATATAGGACCAAGGCGGCAGCGGCGTCCGAGCTTCCTCCGGCCAAACCGGCCGCTACCGGAATCCTTTTCCGCAGATCGAACCTCACCTTGGGGTGCTCCGTTGGCAGGCTTCTCCTCAGCTCGGTCACCGCCTTCCACACCAGGTTATCCTGGCCTTCAGGAAGATCGGCACCGTGAATATCAAGGTCATCCGACCCGGACGATTCCATGGTCAGGATGTCGCACCGGCCGATAGAAAGCGTAAGCCCTCGGATGGGATGCAGACCAGAGGAGTCGGGGCGGAAAACCTGCAGGGATAGGTTAAGTTTGGCGGGTGCCAGGGCTTTCAGGGAAGACACCTTTTCAGGCTACCTCCTGGACAGTGGCGGCAATCGCCAGATAATCCTCTGCCCCTAGATCTTCGGCCCGTCGGGTGGGGTCGACTCCGGCTTGGGAAAGCAGCCGCTCGGGCGGGAAGAGCAAAATCGGCCGCAGCGAGGAACGAAGCATCTTGCGGCGCTGCCGAAAAGCGGCCCCTGCTATCTGGGCGGCCAGTCTACGCAAGGGTTCGGGCGGGGCGACCCGCTCGATCGACACCGCCGCCGAGTCCACGTTGGGAACCGGGTAAAACACCTGAGGAGGTAGTCGGAACTCCAGCCGGGCCTGTCCATACAGGGCGGCTATCACACTGGGCAGTCCATAGACTTTTGACCCGGGCCCGGCCGTCAAACGTTCGGCCACCTCGCGTTGCGCTACTACTACGCACCGCCTTATACCGGCCGCCTCGGCCAGCAGATCCAGCAAGATCGAGGTTCCGACCTGAAAGGGCAGGTTGGACACCAGCACCCAGGCCGAGTCCGCTCCGAATTCTTTCGTATCCATCCGGGCGGCATCCTCGAAACACAGGTCCACCTCGTAACCGGTCAGGGCTTCCTTCAGAAGCGGGCGAAGGCGTTCGTCCTTCTCATATGCTTTGACGGCGAAACCGGCCTGAAGCAGCGCCCGGGTGATGGTGCCGGTACCAGGTCCGATCTCCAACGCCCGTGATTTGATGGGGTCACCCGCCAGGTCCACCAATTTGGCAACCAGATTTCGGTCGGCCAAAAAGTGCTGGCTTAGTCCTTTGCGGGGGGTGATCGAGTGTCGACGCAGGAGAGCGGCAATCTCCGATCTGGTTTGGCTCACAGCCCGAAAACGTCCGTGGCCCGTTCGCTGGTTAACCGGGCCACTGCTGCGCTGTCCATCCCCCAGATTCGCCCCAGGGCCTCACCCGTCAAGCCCACATAGGCGGGTTCGTTAGGGCCGGAGCGATGAGGTTCCGGTGCCAGAAAGGGGGTGTCGGTTTCGACTACCACCCGCTCGGGAGGGACCAGCGCCGCTCCCCGTCGGATGGTGTCGCCGGTGGAATAGGTGACCGGCCCGGCAAAGGAGAAGGTTACCCCGAGTTCCAGAAACCGCTTCGACCAGCGCGGCCCGCCCGTCCAGCAATGCAGCACCACCCAGGGGCCGGATCCCTCGCTCTCCAGGATTTCGTACACCTGCCGGAAGGCGTCGCGACAGTGCACGATCAAAGGTTTGGACAGCTCGATGGCGATCCGATGGTGGCCCACAAAGCTCTCGATCTGCGCTTTCTCCGGCGCAAGGTTGCGGTAAAAGTCCAAACCGGTTTCGCCGATGGCCTGTGCCTTCTCCATCAAAACCCGCAGTCCTTCGCGCTGGTTCGGCCAATCGTCTGCATGGTGAGGGTGCAGGCCGGCGGCATAGAAGGCCCGCCCGGGTAGGTCGTGGGCGATCTGACGGGCCGCCCTGGAAGATTCGAGATCGATCCCTGGGACTACCACGGAACGCACATCCCTTGCCCGGTTGAGCAGGACGTCGGGGGATCGGGTATCAATCTGGAGATGGCAGTGTGTGTCAACCCATTCGGCCACGCACCGGAGGGTAGCCACAGTTCGCCGAAATGGGGTTTACCAACTACCCCTGGAGCACAGCCTGGTAGAGCATGCGGCGGGACATCTCCATCTCCTTGGCCACATGGCGGACCGCCTCCGACATCGGCTCCCCCTGCTCCATCCGGCCCTTGACCTCCTCCACCGCCTGCTCCAAAGGGACCAACGGGGGCGGACTACCCTCCAATACCAGGGTGAACTCTCCTCGAGGCATACGAAGATTACATTCTTGTGCCGCCTCGCCGATCCCGCCCGACCACACCTCTTCGTGGACCTTGGTGAGCTCCCGTACCACGGTTACCGGTCGCTGATCGCCCAGCTTCTGGGCCAGGTCGGCCAGGTCCTGCGCCACCCGGGTCGGGGCGGAAAACAGCACAATGGTGCGTTGCTCCACCGCCAAAAGGTCGAGACGAGCCCGACGATCTCCCCCCTGACGAGGGAGAAAACCTTCGAACACGAACCTTTCGGACGGGAGGCCGGAAACCGCCAAGGCTGCTACCACCGCACTCGGCCCGGGGACTATAGAGACCGTCGCCCCCACCCGCCGGGCTGACCGAACCGCGGATAGGCCGGGATCGCCGATGGCCGGAGTGCCCGCATCCGTGATCAGAGCCACCAGGGCACCGTCGGCGAGCTTTCCGGCCAGCCAATCCGACCGGTCCGCCTCGTTGCCCAAATGGTAGGAAACCGGTCGGGTGCCGATACCTAGGTGGTTGAGGAGGATTCGGGCTCGACGGGTATCTTCGGCCAGGATGAGGTGGGCTTCTCCTAGAGTTTCGGCCAGACGGGTGGAGATGTCACCCAGGTTACCGATCGGTGTGGAGCAGAGCACCAGCCGCCCGGTCATGGCCGAGCCGTCATTGGAGGTTGATTCCCAGTTGGGCGGCCGCCAGTTGTCCCGCCTCCGTATCAGAAGCCACTACCAGGGTGAGCACCCCTATATCCCAAGACAGCATGGCATAATCCGCCCCTACCCATTCGGTGGTGGTGTCGATCACCCGGGAGTCTCCGACGTCCATTCCCTCCCTCACCAGATTCCGGATAGCCGCGTTGTATTCGGATTCGTCCTGGAAGGAGTCGGCAGTCAGACGAGCCGCGAACACCAGGTTCCGGGAGTCGGGTTCCCATAACAGCTGGTAAAGGTCGCCTCCCCAACCTTCGGCGGACCGGGCAGCCGAAACCGGATCGCCATGATGCGAAAAAAGGCCTCGCCACCGCAGCTCTCCCCAGGTACCGTCCTCCACCGTCTCGTAACCCCCCAGAACCACCCGAAACGGATTGGGCCGAGCTGCCGGCTCCTGGGCTCGGTATTTTTCGAGGTGCAGTACCTGCTCGGTGGTATCAGGGGGGCGCTCGAACGCCTGGTCCAAGGCGGCGAAACCCCCTCTCCTGTACAAATCGAAAGCCAGGTTGGCACCGTCCTGTCCCGGGAAAACCCTCTCCTCGACCGCCAGTCGAGGAACGTTAGCCAAGGCAGACAGGTCCGGATCGGAGCCCGGATCGGTGGCTGCGGCGGCCTGTTCATAGATCAAAGCCGTCCGATCCTCCCCCAGTGACTCAAGATACAGGGTCTGGACCAATACCGCTTCTCCTTCGTGCAGTGCCCGGCGAGCCAAGGCCTGGTCCCCTCCGTCTAGGTCGAGGTCCACCTCCGGGTGATAAGAATCCGGATGATGCTGGTGGGCCAAGGCCTTGGTCAGCTCGCCCACCAGCAACAGGCTTCCGTACTCGTCCAAGGGCAAAGAACGGTCCGGGATTAAAACGCCTTCCGGCGGGGCGTAGATCGGCCGGACGAAGGAATCCTCTAACGCCGAATAGAGGGTTTCCCAATCTGTCCCGGATGCCAACATCCCCAGTAGCTCAAAGAAGTCCTTCATATAGTCCCTCTCGTCGAGAGGGGCCGCTTCGATACCGCCTGCAACCATCTCTTCGATTGAAACCCTCCCCACCCAGGGTCGAAACAAAAAAGACCGGCCCCTCAAAGACTCGACGGTACCTATCAGGGCTTCGACTTGATCCACATAGGGGTCGGGTAGATCCCAAAGAACCGTGGTGGTAGTAGTGGTAGGTGGAAGGGTGGTAGTGGTAGTCGTCGAAGAGGAGGGGACGTTCGGCGGCGGCCTGGTGGTCGTCACCGTAGGAGGAACAGTGGTGTCCGTAACCGAAGATGCAGACCCGTCATCTGAGACTTGGGAACCACACCCGGACAACCCGGCGAGAAGGGTCGTCCCCAGCACCGCCATCACGAAAAGTCGGGGTTGGTTCCCTATGACGGTCTGGGAGGGTACCTTTATCAAGACTCCGGTACGTCGTAGGTCTGGGCGGTGAGCGCCCCATCAACCACCAGGTTGACCCCGCTTATGTACTTGGCGGCATCCGATGCCAGGAAGAGGAAGGCCTCGGCGATATCAATGTCGTCGGCGAGACGGTTGGCAGGTACCACCGGGAACCCTTCCTTTCTCCACTTGTCCATCAGCTCCTCGCCCACCAGATCCACCGACTGCTGGGTATCGGCCGGACCAGGGCTTACGCAGTTGGCGCGGATGCCGTAGTCGGCGCATTCCACCGCGATGGCCTTGGCCAAAGACACCAGCCCTGCCTTGCTGACGCAGTAGGCGGTGAAGCCGCGTCCGTGCCCCAGGGCCACAATGGAGGAAGTGAACAGTATCGCGCCCCCTCCCGTACCCTTCATGGCTCGGGCGGCCTCACGAGCCAACACAAAGTAGGCGTCCAGGTTGACCGTCATGATGCGTCGCCAATCCTCGGTAGACAGGTCGATAAACCGGGCGTCAACCCAGGCGGCGGCGTTGGCCACCATCACGTCCAGTCGGGGATCAACCTCCAAAGCACGGGCGATAGCCTGCTTGCAGTTGTCCAAGTCGCCCAGGTCATAGGGGATCTGATGGGCCACCGCCCCGTATTCCTCGATTGAGGGGGCGGTAGCTTCCAAACGATCCTGGTTATAGTCCACCAGGTAGAGGTGCTTGGCACCCTCTTCGGCGAACCTTTGGGCGGTTCGGCGTCCGAAACCGCTCCCGGCACCGGTTACAAATACGTTCTTGCCTTCGAATCTTCTCATTCGGCCTTCTCCCAGGTTGAAGCCAACCCCGGCCCCCGATCCGGTGGAGGCACGATTACATGTTCCTTAACCACCCAGAAGGTACCGGTGGTCTTGGCGTAGCGTCCGACATCTTCCCAGGCCGCAGCCGCCTGTTCGGTAGCCGAGGCCCTATCCCAGGCAGCCTCATCGTCGTACCATTGTTCCACGAAGGCTTCCGTCTCCAGCTCGCCGCCGATCTTCTTAACCACCTCGGACACCACATACCCGCGTAGGCCGGGCAGTTGTGCCGAGATCGGAGCGTGGACATCGAACCAGTAGTCGAAGAATCCCTGCTTGGTGAAGTCGTCTCGTTTGTAGGCGGTCCCTATGAGTTTGATCACCCCTACTCCTCCCTTGCGTTGGCGAATGCTTAGGGATCAATTTATCAAAACCATCGGCAGCCGGCAGCGTGGAAAGGCCGATGCGTTACGGAATAGCACAGAAATCCACCTAAACGGGAATATGATCGGGATACCAACCCGTCCTATCGGGGCGTTTATGGCGAGGAACAGGAAAGCATGAGGAGTCAGACTTCGGGCCGGATCATCCTGGGGTTGATCTTTATAGCGGTTCTGATATTCGTCCTTTTTAACCAGGGCGGAAGTGAGGACAATCAGGTCGAGACCTCTTCAGTAACCGTCCCGACGGCTGAACCTACCTCCGCCGTTTCCGAAACCTCTACAACCGTAGAAGGGGTTGCCGACTCCCCCTCCCCCGACACCACCGAAGCGCCGGCTATTACCACTACGACCCAACCCTCCTCCACCACGACCGCTACCGTAGAATCCCCCCCGGCCATCACCGAACCGACGACAACTACCTCCACCGGTAGCACGTCAACCACCCTCCCGGCGGCTGAGACCGTTGACCCCGACTTCTCCGCTGCACTGGAAGACACCCGACAAACCCTTACCAGCCTGGTTGAGAAGATGACCGATTCCAACCGTCTGTTCGACAACCGTGATCCGGATGGACCCGACTTCCCGATGACCGTTCACCTCCTGTCCGGCGAGGTTGATACCGCCCGTTACCTGGTTGAGTTGGTGACCGAAATGGAAGCTCCTGAACCTCTTGCCGAATCCCATAAAGAGATTATTGAGCAGGCCGAACTTCTCCTCACCAGATCGGAAGAGGTGCTGGCCGGACTTCTTCTCCCCTACCCGGAAGACGGTTCGGTGCGTAGAAAGAAACTGGCCGACTTCAACGTTTCTTCCGAAACCTTCACCCTCTTCCTTGGCAATCAGATCAAAAACATTGAAGAGAACGCCGAAGAACTCGGTTTGGCATCCTTAGACCCGGATGCGGGCGAATTGGGCTGGGACCCCGAAGCGGTTTACTACCTGGAGTGGCTGCAAGGCATAGCCGAAAAAGTGGACGACATCCACACCGGTATCAATCAAATCAACCAGGCCTGGGATCGGCAGCGGGAGCTGGGTGTCACCTACCGCCAGATCGAGGCAAGCCTGATCGAAATCCTGGAAGAAACCCAATCCCTGGAATTAACGGTTCGTGACCTTCCCACCCCCCCTGAACTATACGACCTCCACCAAGGAGCGGGCGGGCTGAACGACCTGGCCGGCCAACTAGTGAAAGCCGCCGAACAAGCCCTGGCCGGGCTGCGTCTCCCCTCCCCCGATGACGGAACCCATCGGCGCAACTCTGCCGCCGAATACACCACCACCTCCGAAGAGTTGATATCCGTCTTAGATCAACTGATAAGCAGCTAAGACCCGGCTTTCTTTACACACGAATTAAGCTCGTCTCTCCACTTGGCAAAGTCGTACCAGCCGCAACCGATACACCCGGTAGGATCATCTTTGTCTTGGGGCTCCCATACGCCGTCGCCGAAGTAGAAGAACTCAATTCCGAACGGGGTGCCTCGGTTTCCGGTTTGGTAGCAGGTCTCGCAAGCCCGACTCTTCAGTAGGTTGTGACTTACGCTGCCGTTGGATGATTTGAGCATCTGAAACCGGTCGCGAATGTCGTCATCCGACATCTCGGAATAGTTGGTCTGGCTGACCCTTGTTTGCGCGTTCCACCTTATCAACGGCAGTTTATGATCTATTGTCAACTCACTAGGAGAGCGGCTTGTCAGTTCCACAACATCTCTCAGGCCCAGGACGCGCTGCACCCTCTTGGAAAAATTTCCGGGGATAGACGAATATGGAACCGAGGGTTTTAGAACACCTGTCCAACGATCCTGTCTGGTTGGGTTTTTCGCACCGTTTGCAATGCCCTGTTCGGCTTTCAATCTCCATCCCGTCTCTGGAGTTGGTGCCTCGCTGAAGGCCCTGTATCCCGGATCCCCCGGCAATCTGCGTAGTCTGCACATGAATGTACTCACACTCCCGACAGTGCCACTTCTGGTCTTCCAAAACCAGGTAGACCCGGTATACCTTTGAACCTGGCTTAAACGAATCGGCAAAGGAACTCACGCGAACATTCCCAATCCGGCGACTCGCTGGGCGGCGGCATCAAATATCTCGGGATCGTTCTCGAACGCCAGAACCCTCCTGTTCTTTTCCGCTGCAGCGACGACTGTGGTAGCACTGCCTGCAAAGGGGTCCAGCACCAAATCGCCTGGGTCGCTGAAAAGGTCTACAAACTCGGAAATAAGGCTCAGAGGTTTCTGAGTGGGATGGATGCGCTGCTGGGGAGAAGGAGATTTATGCGTGAAGACATTGTGGATTACATGGCCGTTGAACTTGGTGCCGGGTCGTTTACCCACCATGATCGCTTCCCAGGCGTTGATCGGCTTGAACCTATGGTTAAAGGGCACCGGGTTGGTCTTGTGCTATACCATGGGGCCCACTGCTACCAGCCCGTGCTGCTCAAAAATCTCGCAGTACTCGCCTATCTGGGCCTGCGCACAGAACACCACCGCCCACCCTCTAACCTTGGGAAGTACAGACCCGGTCCACTCTGGGGGAAGGGGGAAGCGATTGTCCCAATCCCCGAAATGGCCCTTGGGCATTATGAAGTCGGCACCGTTTTTGCGCGAACGTCTGGGAACCTGGGTTTCACAGGTATAAGCCTTGCTTATGCTGTAAGGGGGGTCGGTCAAAAGCAGATCCACAGATCTGTCTACCAGCGCTGCGGCTCCTTTGATACCGTCTCCAAACCTGAAATCATAGAAACTGCCCGATTGATCTACCGGCACGCCCACTTGTCCGGCCTCTTCGGCTGCTTCTACCGCATCAATTACCGAGCCCACCGTCCCGACCGTCAGATCAACTCCACCATCTCGCACCCGGAGCTCTCCCAGCCGGACAATTTCCTTACCCGTTTTCTTCTGAAGCTCCACCCGATGCGCTCCGTCCCCTTGCCCGATAACGGCATGGCTGATGTGTTGACGGTGCATCGGGAAATTGTCGGAAACCCATTTGTTGACTTGGTAACGGACCTCCAATAGTTCCGTCATTATCTTCCCCTTTGTCTGCGTTCGTCCGGCCCGACCGGTAGCGCTCTCACGGGAGCCTTGTGGTTTAGCAGCCCTCCAATAGTCATAGGTTAATGGCAGGGTGTGACAGGTTACGCCTTACCCAGTCCACCCACCTAACTACTGACGCCAACGGAATCGTCACCACCAGACGAATAGCCGTGTCATCCACCCACGCAAAATCTAGGTCTCTCGCGGCTGTCGGCGAATGGCCGAAAGTAACCTGCCAAAATCCCATTTGAGCATCGGAGCCGGCCGGCATCCGGTTCAACCAAGGAGAGTTTCCCTGTCCGTATTGCCTTTTGTTTCGGTGGTTATGGCGGTGCGGGACGAGGCCGCCTATATCGAGGCCACCTTGCGGGCCATCTTCGACCAGGACTATGCGGGCGACCTGGAAGTGGTGGTTGCCGATGGCGGGAGCACAGATGGAACCCTGGATATCTTGGAGGAATGGGCTTCTAAGGAGCGCCGCCTGACCGTAATCAACAACCCGGAGGGAGTGGTCGGGGCCGGTCTGAACCGGGCGATAGAAATGTCCACCGGCGAGGTGCTGGTTCGTTGCGACGGACATGCCGAGCTCCCCTTGGACTACGTAGGAAGAGCGGTTCGGACCCTCCGTCAAACCGGGGTGGCCAACGTGGGAGGACGCCAGCTTCCGGTGGGCAATAGCCCGGCCCAAAAGGCCATCGCCGCCGCCATGGGTTATCAGATGGTGGTAGGGAACGCCCGGTTCAGGCGATCCAAACGGGCCGGCCCGGCCGATACCGTCTATCTCGGAGTATTCGAACGTGAGGCTCTCGACCGGGTGGGAGGATTCGACCCGGGCCTGGTCCGTAATCAGGATTACGAGCTCAACTATCGGCTGAGGAAGGCGGGAGAGGTGGTGTGGTTCGACCCGGGCCTGTCCGTTAACTACCGGCCCAGATCCGGCCTAAGGGCGCTGTGGAGACAGTACCTCGACTACGGAAGATGGAAACGGAAGATGCTGGCCGGTAATCCGGGAGCCCTCGCCATCCGGCAATTGGCGGCTCCGGCGCTGACGTTAGGGCTGGCCGGCTCGATTATCGGTGGCCTGGCGGGCCGGGCCGGTTGGTGGATACTCCCCGCCCTATACGGAGCCCTGGTGGTGGGGATTACCCTCACCGAGCTGATCAAACGCCCCGATCCGGCTGCCCTGCTGCTCCCTGCCGTGATTCCGATCATCCATCTGGGTTGGGGGATCGGTTTCTTATTCCTACCGGTCCGGCGGCGTAGGACCCTTCCAGAAGAAGGCCCGGGCTAACAAGGTGGCCATCTGACCCCTGGTAAGCGGATCATCCGGACAGAAGGTGGTGGCAGTGCATCCGATGGTTATTCCTTCGTTGGCGATGGCATAGATTGCCCCCCGATGAGTGTGTTCTGCCGACACATCCTCAAACGTCTTACCGTCGAATGATGCGGCGGGTTCCAGATCCAACGATCTGGCCAGGAAGGCGGCCATCTGGCCTCTGGTGAGCAGAGCATCCGGGCAGAAGGTGGTCGTGGTGCACCCCTTGGTTATCCCGGCTGCAGCGATGGCGTAGATCACCTCGGCGAACCGGTGTCCTTCCGGAACGTCCTCAAAAGACGGATCATAGGGCGGAATCGGCCACCTCAGTCGCTGAGCCGTGGCTAGATGATGCGCCATTTCCTGGCGTTTGGCCTGGTCGTTAGGGCAGAAGTTGGAGCCGGTATCTCCGCATCCCAAGGCTGAATTGTTCCTCCACAGGGTTAGTATGCCTTCCCTATGATTGCTGTCGGCTATATCCTGGAAGAGAGGCAGCTGGTCAAACACAAGGACTCGTTCTTCGACCAGATCGTCCGGCGCTTGTCCCTCTCCTCTTCCTTCTTCTTCTTCCGGTGGAAGGGTAGGTGTTGCGGTGGGTGAGGCCGGTTCGTCATCTATCGCATAAATAACCGAGGACCGGAGCCCCAGACCATAGCGAAGCCATCCTCCGGCGGCAGTGGTGGTAACCCCTTCGCCGTTGTTAACCCCCTCGAATCTCACCCTAGACACACTGTTAACGGCCGGCGCGGACACCAGCCGAACATCGGTTACCTCGTCCCAGCCCAACAGCCCGGCGATCCGCTCGGCAGAAATGGTCTTACGCCAAAACGACACCGGACTGCCCAGCGCCGGGAGTGTATCCCAAGGGTCCGCCACCGGATATAGATACGGCCACTGGGCGACGTTGATGGCCCGCCCGTCCCATTCGGTAAAAAACCCGTACCGATTGCTGTTGGTAAACCCTCCCGAAGAGGCCGAATAGAAGGCCTGGATGATTCCCCCCTTGGTGTAGCGCTCCCAATCATCTCCGAAGTAGGTGAGCACCCGGCCTTCGGTGTTTTTAACGCCGGTTACCCAAGCCTCATGGTCCGGGCCGTTCTTCCTCCACCATCCTACGTATACCTGATCCCGGGTGTTGTCGTACAGATGACACCAGCAGGAGTCCATACGGGAGGCGGTAATCCCCGGGTCCTGATTGGGATCGGCCGGTCGAGGCACCACCTCCCGGGCGAAAAACTTGTAGGCGGCGTAGGTTCGGGCCGCTATCGCCTGGGCCTCGTTCACCCCCGGGTTCTTCCATTCGACCAGAATCTCGGCGATCCCCCTGACGTAATCTTCCAGGCCGATTGTCAAGAGAACGTGGAAACCCAGATCAACCGGGTCGTCCCTGATCTTGAGCTCGCCATGACGGTACTCGCACTCTTCGCTCCTGAGCCCGCACGGCCTGGATCGATCTTCCCCGTAACGCAGCCTTACCCCGTCCGCCTCCGGCCAGGAGATCGAAGCCCGACAGTCGCCCGAGGTCCCTTGCAAGACACCCCCCTGGTAAAAGCCACATTCGCCGGACCTGATACGACGAAACTCCCAGCGCTCCCCCGACCGAGGCTGCTCCGGTTTGGGGCAGGGGCCTTCGCCGTCTCCCGCCAGGCAGAGCTCCAGTGGACCTCCCACGGCGGTGAACTCCAACAGGGTGATCCCCGAGGCGATGTTCACCCACAGCGGGTTGTCCAGCGTGGTGAGCAAGTCGTTGGGTAGGTCTAGATCGGACAGATCGGCCGGTTGCGAATCTGTGTAGTAGTAGGAGGCGATTTCTTCACCGGATTTATCGGGATCGTCCAGCGACTGGCCGTAGGCCCCCCATTGGCTCATTCCCACCCCGTGTCCCCATCCCGACCCCTCGAACGTAAATACCAGGTCCTCCTGGGCGGCTACTTGAACCGTAAAAGCCAAGAGGCCCAACAGAGAAAATGCAAGGAGCCTTTTGATCACGCCGGACATTTTAGGGAAACAACCGCCCGGACCCGTTACACCACCCCCAAATCCAGAAGTTCTACCTGTATATGGCCCGTTTAGTGGGTTTCAAACTATTCAGATCGGAGTTTTATTACCCTACAGACCCTAAATCTCTTTAGGGAAAGGGCCTGCGTCTATCAACCCGGTCGAGTCCGCCATCCAGTCCGGTAGCCGGCCCCGTTTCGGAACCGCCACCCGGCTTTCTTCCCCATGGTGGGGGTGGGCGGCGGCAATCCTTATCGCATTAGCGGTGCTGGCGGTCTGGCTTCCTGATCTGGATCTACCTCTGGGCGACAGCGACGACGGGCGAATCCTGGCCCGGTTCGGACTTTCGGCCCGGAACTTCTGGGATATGGGGGCGGTCGAATCGGGTTTCGGGGCCCGAATCGACCCTTACATCCGAGGCGAATACGGAATCGAGCCCGGCCAAATACCACCCGAAGAGGCCGTTACCTATGCCCACCATCCACCCCTCCAAACCTTCATCACCATCGCCTCGGTGGGATTATTGGGGGACAACGAAGCCGCCTTACGGGTGGTCGGGTTCCTGGTCGGGTCGGCCACCGTGCTGTTCATGGTGGCCCTGGCCCGACAGGTTGGGATGGGATGGGGGCCGACCCTACTGGGGGTGGGGGCTATGGCCTCGACCGGCTTCTACCTTATCTACGGGCGGTTGGGGGTGGGGTTCTCCCTGATCGCAGCGTCGGCGGCGCTGGTGGCCTATCTTCGCTCCCTCCGCCGCCCGCCCGGGTGGTTGACTGTTGGCGGCGGGGTATTGGCCTGCCTTACCGCCATGCAATCGTGGATAGCCATGGGAGCAATAGTCCTACTGGTTGTCTGGCTTTACACCTCCCAAGGATTATCGACCGTCACCCGAAGGATGGCGATAGGTGCCCTGCTCGGAATAGTTATCGTCGGGGTTTGGCTGGCCCTGGGAACCGACCCCGGCGAGCTGGGCAACCAGGTCACGCTACGTACCGAAACCGCCGACTATCCGTTAGGCGAGTTCCTGGCCCGACAGTGGCGGTTCGCCGGCTACCTAACCCCGATCTGGCTGCGGCTTCTGGCACCGATCGGGCTGATAGCCGGTTTGTTGGACCGAAGGACCCGTATTCCGACCGCCATAACCTTGGTGGTGGCTGCGGCCTGGACGTTCGGTTTACGACAAGGCGCGTGGGTGCATGTCCTCTGGAACTTCCCTTGGCTGGCACCGATCACCCTCGGCCTGACCGCCCTGGCCGACCGGATCCGACTCCTGCTTTCCGATCGGTGGGAAAAGGTGGCCGGATGGGCGGCGGCGGTGGTGATCGCAGCCACCTTTTACGGAACAATCACCGGCCCCATACCCGACAACTACCTCCATACCCCCGCCCAGGCCGGGGCGGTTCTCAGCCAGGTCGCCCCCTCGGCCGCCGCCAAAATCTGGGTGACATCGGGCATTTCTTCACCCCGTTGGGTCTCCTTCTATCTTGATAAACCGGTGTGGGCTATCGAAACGGGCTATCTGGACTTGGTGGAACCGGATGATCTGATCCTGACCCGAACCGACCGGAAACCGAATAACATTCCGCTTCCCGACCACTTCCTTCTTGAAGAGGGCCGCTACCAATTGTTTGATGGTACTGCGGTGATCGACCGATAAAGGTAAAACCGACCTGATGAAAAACACCTCCCACAACGAGTCCTTTCCGGCCCGGCCCTCGCTGGTGGCGGGCAACGATTGGCCGTCTATAGAGGTTGAACAACCGGAGGCCTTTATCCCCCGGCATATGGTCACGGTAGTGGTTCCCTACTATCAAGCACCGGCCCAACTGGAAAAGACCCTGGCCGGTTTGGAGCGCCAAACCTATCCGCGGGATCTGTTCGAGGTAATCGTGGTGGACGACGGATCAAACCCTCCTCTGACCCGACCGGATACCCCGCTTAACCTGCGCGTCGAATATCAGGAAGACCAGGGGTTCCGTCTCGCCGAAGCCCGGAACCGGGGGGCTCGGGCGGCCCAAGGGGACATACTGCTGTTTCTCGACTGCGACATGATCCCCGAAGACGAATGGATGACCGCCCATGCCCGCTGGCATCACGCCGTGAGCGATGCCCTGACCCTGGGCTTTCGTTTCCATGTCGAGATCGACGACCTGTCCACGCAGGCGATCCGTAATCGCCAGGGCACCCTCCGAGAACTTTGCAAAGACCGAAAGTCCACCCGGCCCGAATGGATCGAAGGGCAAATGGACCGGACTGCCAACCTGACCTCCGATCATGATGATCTGTTCCGAGTGGTGACCGGCGGCAATCTAGGCATCAGTAGATGGTTCTTCGAACTGATCGGAGGTTTCGACGGCTCCTTCAACCGGTGGGGAATGGAAGATGTCGAACTCGGCTACCGGGCGCAAACCAGAGGAGGGATTCTGATCCCTGAACGAGCCGCCGAATGCCGGCATCAGGGCGAAGGGGCGGCACCCAGCCCGGACGAAAAGGCCAGCCTTTCCCTACAGAGGGCCCGCTGTTCCCATCTGATCGCCCACTACGGCTTCCGCCAATCCGTGCCGGGACGGATCTACCTCGTCCCCTCCTTTGTCATCATCCTCGACCCGCTTCGCCACTCGGTCGAGATAATCCACAACACCGTGCAGATGCTGCTGGCCAACACCATCACCGACCTGGTGGTCTGGGTTATTGAACCTCGTGACGACCCTCGATTCGAGCTACTCCGCTACCACCTCGACCCTGATCCGAGGGTGGAGTTCGGTCCGGAAGAGGACGCCGGGAAACGCTATCCCAACTCGCCTTTCCGTATTAAGGTACCGGCCGGATTCCTGGGAGGCCGGAGACTGATCTGGATGCTCAGGAAACGGTTGGGTAAGGCCATCATGGCGGTGGGATACCTGGACCGAGGAAGTTCTATCTCCATCACCCGAACCTGGGCACTGGAAAGAGCGATACGAACCGGCCAACCCATCGGCAGGTTCGGCCGGATAGAAGAGTTCGACCCGGCCAAACTGATCGACCGTGACAGCCATCTGCGGAGCGTCCCTTGGGTTAGCCCGACCGGCCAAACCCTGATCGGGCGGGCTTTTGGTGCCGTCAAAGAGATCCGTAATCTCAAGGATGCCATGCGGGTGGGGAAATGGTTGGGCAGAGGCGTACGCAACCGGTTGGCCATCTATCTTCTCCGGGCCAAGCCGCAGCTGAAACGGCCCGAAAAGAGCCGCTCCTTCAAAGAATACCCTCCTGCCTCCTACCCTTTAGGAATCGAAATAGCGGTGGCGGGTCCCCGATCGAGGAGTGTTTTTGCCGCCTCCGACCGGGTTCACTTCTCAATGGACACCGGCGATCCTGACCTGGTGCTGGTAGATTCCTCGGATCCGGCCTTGTCCGCCTGGCTTCGGGGCGACCATCCGGTGGTACCGCTCAACGCCGCCCATCCCCTACTTTCGGTGCCGGCCTTCGACCCCGAACAGGTCAACCCCATGGGGTGGGTTTATGAGGTACCCGACCGAGTAATGGTCCTGGGGAAATCGCTTCCCCAGCCTTATAAACCTACCGGTCCGGATGCGATCGATCAGGTCATTATCCCTATACCGAAGCGGCTTCATCACCTGGTAGATGACGGAACCTACCCAACCGCGGTGGTGGATCGGGCCCGCATCCTGGCAGCCCTGGCCGCCTCCGGTGTTCCGATCTATATCAAAAACTCCGACCCTGATCTGGAGGCCCATCTCGGAACCGAGCTGTACACCGCCATGCGTGATGATCGGATCCCTGATGCCGAAAGCCGACTTCGCGAGAAACTCAGCATCCAACAGCGTCGCATATCGTTGCGAACCCATTCGCTTCGGGCTCGGGCTCGACAGATAGCGGAACAGGTCGGCATCTCCAATCCGATCGGGACACCGGACGTTTCGATGCTGCTATGCACCCGCCGTCCTGAAAACCTCCGCCGGGCACTAAAAGGATTGGGTGCCCAAACCTACCCTCGGCTGGAGCTGGTACTGGCGCTCCATGGGGACGGATTCCCCGCCGATATCGACACCTCCGAGGTTCCCTTCCCGGTTGAGATAGTCCGGTTATCGGCCGACACCATTTTCGGCCGAGCCCTGAACCAGGCCACCGAGGTTGCCGGCGGGAAACTGCTGACCAAGGTAGACGACGACGATCTTTATGGTGCTGAGCACGTTTGGGATCTGGTACTGGCGCGCGAGTTCTCCCGAGCCGACCTGGTGGCAAAAGCGGCCGAGTTCGTCTACCTGAAACAAGCCGACCGGACGTTACGGCGGATGAAAGGAGCCGGAGAACGGTTCTCCCCCCGGCCCACCATCGCAGGTGGGGCTCTGATGATCGCGGTTCATGACCTGATGGAAATGGGCGGATGGCGGCGAGCGCCATCACAGGTAGACAAGCTTCTATTGGATGATGTAACCATGGCCGGCGGTAAGACCTATCGAACCCACGGCCACGGATACCTGCTGGTGCGCCACGGCAGCGGCCATACCTGGGAACAGCCCGACTCCTACTTCTTGGACCACGCCGACGAAACCCGCCCCGGGCTGGATCCGGCCTTTGCGGGAATCGAATAGCCGAAATCCGGGTTACCCCGCTAAAGCTCCGGCTTCGAATAGGGCGTAGCGGCCTTGGACGGCCACCGGACCGGACCCATTCTGCAGCTGAGCCGGCATCCGGTCGGTACGGACCAGCACCAGGTCGGAGGGGTTTATTCGATCTACCGCAACGGACCCCGGTGGTTCTGCCGGTAGATCCCAGTAGTAGCTCACCCAGCGCGGAAGCGGATCCACCCCTTCCGCTACCCACCCCACCCTCTGGCCCTCCGCCGGTGCTACCTCCCTTAGAAGACGGCCCGCCTCGGAAGGGACATCGAAGTAGGCCTCCCTGTATATATCCATTCCGAGGAGGCCGGTTCCCGCCAGCCAGATCACGGCTGCCGCGGTCGCTATCCGAACACCCTGCCCCCAGGTGGTCTGATCCCGGTTAACCAACCAGGTCGAACCCAATCGATCCAAGCCGGCCGCCATCCCCAGGCAGATAGGAACCAGGAGCGGAAAGGTCCAATAGTCGTGGATAAGAGCGGAATCAGGGTTGACCACCGTCCAAACCCCGAGCGCGACCCCGATCGACACCGCAGGGAGACGGGTGCGGCGGTCAACGGCGGCATAGACCAGAGCGGGGACCATCAGCCAACGGAACCAGCTCGGAAAGAGGGTGTTGTAGAACCAGCGGTAGTTCTCCACCAGGTCGGATAAAGGTGGCCATTGCCGTCTTATTGCGACATGATTTGCCAACTCGGCGGTATCCCCCACCGTCACCGCCCAGACCAGTGTGACCAGCACAGCTATAGCGCCTGCCGAACCCATTTGCCAGGAGACCTGCCGAAACCCGGGTCGACGTAAACCCCATCCGGCCAGGGCCGCTACCAGCAGAACCCCTATCCAGGAGGAGAATGCCGCCGCAGCTGCCGCCAACCAAAGGCCGGCCGAAGCAGGTCGGGTACTCCGAATAACCGGTCGGTAGGGTTGGTACGGATTTCCTGTTTCGTATCCGTAGGCTCTCAGCCGGCGTACCCAAAGGGCCACCAAGACCACCATGATGAACATCCCGATCCCCAGCCGGGCATAGATCCAGAACATGGGAGTGTTGATCACCAGCACCAAAGCCGCCAAGGTCGCCCCACCCCCGATAGAAAGCTCGCCGGCCAACCAGATCAGAGCCACGACCGTCCCCAGTCCGGCCAGATATCCGATCAGGTGCAGCTGCCATTCCCCCTGGCCGAACACCGAGCCGATCAAGGCCTGCATCAGGTTGAGCAAAGGCGGATGATGGACATAGGGTTGCGGTGAGAACGGGGCCATGGACGCCAGGAAATCCGAGCCCGACAGCCCGTTTTCCAGAAAGTTGCGAACCTGCAAGCCCAACCGACCGTTGATCCGTCCGTCATGGCTCGCACCCAGCGGTAGAAACAGCAGCGGCCACCACCCCGCCGCCAGAACGGCGATCGCCAAACCTCCCCCCACCGTGACCATCCGGGGTCGTAATCTGAAAACCGGATCGGGGTTTTTAATCATCCTCCCGAACCTTAGGTCAGGCGTTGATTCAAAAATGGGTTTGCCGCTTCCGGTTCGGGCAGGCAAACTTCAGGGCGTGCCTACCGAATCCCCCCGGTCCTCCGTGGACGTAAGCGTGGTCCTTCCGGTCTACAACGAAGCCGGCCACCTGGCCACCGAGGTAGACCGGATCCGGGCCGCCCTGGAAGACTCCCCTTACCGATACGAGATTCTGGTGGTAGACGACGGATCAACCGACGGCGGCCCGCAGGAGTTGGCCGATCTGGAAGGGGTGCGGCGGATCACCTTCCACCGGAACCGGGGATCCGGAGCGGCGCGGCAGGCCGGCACCGCCCTGGCCCAAGGGGAAATCGTGGTTTGGACGGACGTGGACATGACCTACCCGAACCATCAGATCCCCGAGCTGGTCGACAACTTGGCAGGTTGGGACATGGTGGTAGGGGCTCGGCAGGCGGAACAGGGAACGCGGCGGTTGGTCCGTATCCCGGCCAAATGGCTGATCAGAAAGCTGGCCGCCTTTCTGGTCCGAACCAGGATTCCGGATCTGAACTCCGGCTTCCGAGCCTTCCGCAAAACCGTAGCCGACCAGTACATGCATCTTCTGCCCAGCGGTTTCAGCTGCGTCACCACCCTGACCATGAGCTTCCTGTCCAACGGATATTCGGTACGCTATGTTCCGATCGATTACGCCCCCCGGGCGGGCAAGTCGAAGTTTCACTGGTGGAAGGACACCCTTCGCTACCTTCGGCAGGTGGTACGGATGGTTCTCCTATGGGATCCGTTCCGGTTCTTCGCCCCCTTCGGCGTGGTGGTTGGCCTGGGCGGGATGGGCAAATTGGTATACGACCTGGTCACCAAGGATCTGCGGGTGGCCACCAACACCATCGTCCTGCTGATAATCGCCGCCCTGTTTCTACTGATCGCCCTGGTCACCGATCTTCTGGTCCAGCTGAACCGGCCCCGCTATACCGTCCTCCCCGCCTACACCGCCGAACCTGATCAAGGGAAGGCTGCCGAAGATCCGTTCCTATAGACGAAACCGGTGCGGGCGATGAAACCTCGGATCGTGGTGGCGGGTTGGATCGGATCCGACAATCTGGGCGACGATCTGATTCTGCGTTCGCTTATCCGACGAATTCGGTCGGTCGGTGCCGAACCGGTAGCCATATCTATAAACCCGGAAACAACCACCCGGCTTCACGGCATACCGGCCGTCCGGCATCGCTCCCCGGCCGACACCCTTAGGATGTCACGGGCGCTGGAAGGCACTACCGCCATGATTTTTTGCGGAGGCCTGATCCAGAGCGAAACCTCGCCCTGGAACCTCCCCTTCCACTACACCCGGGTATGGGCAGGGAGGAAGACGGCGCTCGGGGCAATCGGACTGGGAGTGGGCCGGGTTAAAGGCCTTTTACAGAAAAGCGTCGCCCGCAGGATGATCGGAAGGATGCAGCCTCCGGTGGTAAGGGATCATGGCTCGGCAGACCGTCTAACAGCCTGGGGTTTCCCCGAGGTGCGGGTGGGCGCCGACCCGGTTTTAGCCGAACCGGTTGACCCGGTAGAACCTGAAGATTCCGTCTGTGTGGTGCTCCGCCCGCCCAACCGCCGAGGAGTCGGGACCGCCGCCGCCAAAGCTTCTCCCCCTTCCGCCACCCAAGCGGCGACCCTGGCCTCCTGCCTGGAGGCGGTAGCCGAAACCACCGGATTGAGGATCCGTTTGGTCGGGTTCCAAGCCGGTCGGGACACCGCCGTCCATCAGGCTATCGCCAACCACTTAACCCAGGACGTTGATCTGGTGACCCCTAACCTTGATAACGTGCTGAATGAGGTGGGACGGAGCCGACTGGTAATCACTATGCGCTATCACGGGGCGGTCGCCGCCCTGTTATACGGACGGGCGGCGGTGCTCCTGGACTACTCCCCCAAGATGGCTTCCCTGGCGGCGGAGGGAGGTCGTTGGGCACCCCTGCTCAACCCCTCTGACCTGCAGACCGACCGTCTGGTCCGGGCTTGTCGGGCAGCCTTGGAGGTCACCGGCCGAGCCGAGATCGCCCGAGAGTCGCTCCGTTCCCGGCTGGTAGAAAACGACCGGACACTTGAAGAGCTGATTACCGAAAAGAGCACCAAATGCTGACCCGGCTGGTCAAAGCCCTCCGCTTCGCCTATCTGGGCGGGTTGGCGATCCTGATCGGCTGGATAGCTTCCTCGGAATGGGAGGTGGTCCAGACCCTGATCCGGGATGCCCGCCCCGGCCTGATCCTGGCTTCCTTCGCCTCCGGTTTCGGCCTGATCCTCATCGGTGCCTGGTTCTGGACCGCCTCTTTGCGGCTCCTCGGATCGGGACAGGGTCATCCCCGACTGCTCGCCAAGACCACCTTGGCCACCTCCCGGGCGTTGCTGGCCCGTTACGTCCCGGGTTCGGTTTGGTTCGCGGTGGGTCGGGTGGGGTTGTTACGCAATGTCGGGCTGCCGGTGCGCCAACTAGGTGCCACCGCCCTGTTGGAAATGGCCACCAGCCTGACGGTGGTGCTGATAAGCGGGCTGGCAGTCCTGGGCCTTTCGGGGGGGCTCCCGGGCGGGGCACTATGGATGCTGTTCGTGGCCCTGGCCCTGATTGTGATTACTTCGCCCGGCGGCGGGTGGAGGCTGGTGACCTGGTACGCCGCCCGACGTGGTTACACGTTTACCCTCGATTGGAAGGGATATCTGCGTCTGATCCTCATCAACCTGGTGTTCTGGGGATGGTCGGCTTTTACCTTCCTGCTCTACCTGAGGGCATTCCCCTCGGCCGACCTGTTCCGCACCCTGCTGGTTATCGGAGGTTTCCTGCTCACCTGGGGAATCGGTTTCCTGGCCCCGTTCGCTCCGCAAGGGATCGGGGTGTTCGAGATATCTATGGCCACGGTGCTTCAAGCCGAGGGGTTGACCGGAACTGCGGTGGTGCTGGGCGGATACCGGTTGGTGCTGCTGGCGAGGGATATCCTCGTTACCCCGGTCGCCGAGCTTATCGCCACTCGGTCAGCTCTTCGAGGATTTGGCCCCCCGGAGACACCGCCGGAACCCGAGGATCACGACGATATCGTTCCGGGTCGGCCAGGAACTCTTCGATGACCGCCGGACGGTAGCCGCTCAGCACCACGTTCTCGCCGATCCCGTCCGCCCGTTCGGTATGCCCCCTCCAGAGCAGGGTCGGAACCCCGAGCAGGGCGCACTCCTCCTGGATGGATCCCCCGTCGGTAATAACAAACGGGGCCGCCGCCAGCATCCGCACGAACTCTCCGTGCCCGACCAGATCCTTCATCTCCACACCCGCCTGCCGGAGGCGATCCAGGGTGTGGTCCCCCAGCACCCGGATGGTGGGCCGGTGCAACAGCCAGCGCACGGGACGGGATCGGGCCATCTGTTCCGCCTGTCGGGCCAGGGCTTCCCGGCGGCGACGACGATGGAGGTTCTCCACCCGGTGCATGGTCACGATCGCCGGGCCGCTACCTACCTCGACCTCGGCCACTTCTTGGGAGATGGTCTCCACGATCGGGTTGGCCGAGAGGGTCACCACCCGGCCTTTAGCGCCCATATTGTCTAGGTTGGTGGCCGCCTGCTGATGGGGAGCGAACAGCAGATCAGACCGACGGGCCACCAGGTAGCGGATCAGCTCCTCCGGGAAGGGATGCCACCACCTACCCGAGCGGAGGCCGGCTTCGAGATGCGCCACCGCCAGACCGACCCTTCGTGCCATCAGCATGCTCAACAAGGTGGAAGGGGTGTCGCCATGCACCACGCATACCCCGCCCTGATCTCCGAAGACCTCCGCCCGGAGCCTACGGCGGGAGACCAGTCGGGCACCCAAACCCACTGCCCATCGCAGGGCTTGGGGGATGGAGGCCACATCGTCAGCACCTCCTAAACGAACGTCCGGCGACCGTAGACCCAGCTCTTTCTGGAACGATCCGGCCAGCTCGGCGTGCTGTCCCGAATCGATCAAACGATAGGCCACCCCTTTTTCGTCCATGACCCACAGAAGGGGGGCGGTTTTGATGTACTGCGCCTTGGTGCCGATGAAAACGTGGATCATAGGTACCCGAAAATCATCCAGGACGGGAAGGTTCCGCCCGACTGTAGGCTTCCAGCACCTGATCGGCCGGTCCGATCTCCCGGATGTTCCCCTGCTCCAGCCATAACACCCGATCGCATATCTCGGCCATACCCACCAGCTGGTGACTGGCCACGATCACCGTTCCACCCCGACCGAGCAGATCCACCATGGCGGCCTGGCTTTTCTTGCGGAAACCGGCGTCTCCCACCGCCAGCACCTCGTCCAACAGGAGGATGTCGGGCAGGAGATGGATCGATATCGAAAACGCCAGTCGAGAAACCATGCCCGAGGAATAGGACTTGAGAGGCCGGTCGATGGCCGTCCCCAGCTCGGCGTAGGACACGATGTCGTCGTACAGAGCCGAGACCTCCGCCCGACCCAAACCGTGGGCCAGGGCACTCAGAAAGATGTTCCTATGGCCGGACAGCTCGTGGTTGAAGCCCGCCCCCAACTGGAGCAGGGTGGAGGTTTCGCCGTTGACTATCACCCTTCCGAAATCAGGGCGCAAGGTTCGGGCGATCACCCGGAGCAGGGTGCTCTTGCCCGCTCCGTTGTCACCCACCAGGCCTAAGGTCTCCCCTTGGTTGACGTCGAAGGAAACATCGTCAAGAGCGACCACCGTGGTCTGCTGTTTAAGCCTGCGGTTGGCCACCACCCGCCGGAAGGTGGAAGCCCGATCCAGGTAGGCCTGGTAGCGAACGCCCACACCTCTTACCTGGACGGCCGGAAATCCTGGTGCCTTCAAAGATGCCGCACCATGTTGCCCTCATGACGGACGAAGCTAAGGATGCCTCCGGCACCCAGCACCAAGGTCCAAAATATCGCAATCCAAACCGCGGGCAGGTCCATTTCCCGGCCCATGAGGGCGGTTCGATAGAGGGACAGAATCCCGTAGATGGGGTTGAGCAGGGCTAGATCCTCGACCAACCCACCCCGGTCGCGCAAGAAGGAGAGCGGCCAGATTATGGGCGAAAGATACAGCCACAAACGGGACAGGTGGGGGATGAGGTTGTTGATGTCGCGGAACGGAATGGCCAGACGGGCCGACCAGCCGGCTAAACCCAGGTTGAAGACCGAATGAAGCGCCACCGCCGCCGGCAGCCAAATCAGGTTGACCCGCGGGATCACGCCATCGGCGGGCCAGGCGATCAGGTAGAAAACGATGATCGAAAAAAGGAAGCCGATCCCGGTTTCGATCAGGGCCGAAATGGGCAGGATAAGGCGGGGAAAGCGGATATTCACCAGCAGCCGCCGGTTGGCCAGGATGGAGTTGGCACCGGAGGTCATGGCGGTGGCGGTGTAGTTGAAGGCGAACACCCCCGACAGAAGCCAGGCCACGAACTGGGACTCCCCCTGTCGCCCGTTCAGGATCAGGCCGAACACCAGGTAGTAGACCGCCGCCATTATCAGCGGGTTCAGCACCCACCAGAACAGACCCAGGGAGGTGGAGGCGTTGCGGGCTTTCAGGTTGCTCAAGGCCAGGAACCAGCTGAATTCGCGCCAGCGCCACAGGTTGCGCAAGTAGTTACGCCATCCGGAGAGGCTGGGGATCTGGGAGGTAGTAATGGTGGTCATGGCCGGCCCGATTCTACGGTTCGATTAGCGGACGGGTAAACCCCAACTCGAATCCAGAGAGTTCAGGGCGTCCAGCCAGGCGGCCAGACGCCGGGCAACCGCCGGTCCGGTAAGCCCCATCTCCTCGGCGATGCGTCCGGCCGGTGCCGAAGCTCCGAAACGGTCGATGCCGATCCTCAGCCCCTGACGGCCGGTGAGGTTTGACCAACCGAAGGTAGACCCGGCCTCTACGGAAGCTATCGGCAGTCCCTCCCCCAGCACGGCGCGGCGATACTCCTCGGGTTGGTCCAGGAACAGCTCCGCGCAGGGCATGCTCACCACCCGAATCGAGTGCGATCCGGCCAAAAGCTCGGCAGCTTCTACGGCCACGGACACTTCGGAACCGGTGGCGATGACCACCGCCTGGTCGCCGTCACGGAGCAGGTAGGCACCTTTGGCTACCCCGCCTTCCCGACCGGAGCGGTCCAGTACAGGAACGCCCTGACGGGTTCCCAGAATGACCGCCGGTTTCGATTGGTTAAGAACCGTCTCCCAGGTTTCCAGCATCTCTCCGGCGTCGGCGGGCCGGAACACCATCAGTCCGGGGATGGCCCGCATGGCGGCCAGATGCTCAATGGGCTGATGGGTAGGCCCGTCCTCTCCCAGGAACACCGAATCATGGGTGAAAACCCAGATAGCGGGGATCTCCATCAGCGCTGACAAGCGGATGGCGGGACGCATGTAATCGCTGAAAACGAAGAAGGTGGCACCATAGGGCCGTAGACCGCCGTGCAGGGCCAGCCCGTTGACGATGGTGCCCATGGCGTGTTCCCGAACCCCGAAATGGAGGTTCCTGCCGGCGGGTTCGGACCTGGAGAAGCTTCCGCCCTCGGTAAGGTGGGTCTTGGTCGACTCGACCAGGTCGGCCCCACCCCCGATGAAGCCGGCCACCTTATCGCCGATCTCGTCGAATATGGCACCCATCGCTACCCGGGTGGCGATCTTGGCACCCACTTCAAAGCCGGGACCACTCAGGCTTACCGGACCGGGTCGATGATGAGCCTCCCAGCGTTCAGCCCGCCCGTCTTCGGTCTGGCCGATCGCCTGGAAGCGTTTCCTCCAGCGGGCATGGGCGGTCCTTCCTCTGTCCATACCCGCCCGGAAATATTCGGCCACTCCTTCCGGGATGAAAAAGTCCTCATCCGGCCAGCGGTTGCTCTCCCGCCAGCCTCGAATCTCGTCCGGACCAAGCGGGGCACCGTGGGCACCCGCCGTGTCCTGCTTGGTGGGGGCACCCTTTCCGATCAGGGTTCGGGCCATAATCAGCGAGGGCCGATCCGTCACCGAGCAGGCGAGTGTATAGGCCTCGTCGATAGCTTCGGGATCATGACCGTCAACCGCGGTGGTGTGCCATCCTACCGCCTTGAAGCGGGCCGCCACGTCCTCGCTGAAGGCCAGGTCGGTGCGACCGTCGATAGAAATTCGGTTGTCGTCGTAGACGTAGATCAGCTTCCCCAAGCCCAGGTGACCCGCCAGGGAGGCGGTCTCGGCGGAGATGCCCTCCATCAGGTCGCCGTCGGACACAAAGGCCCAGGTCCGGTGGTCGACCAGCTCGTCTCCGAAGATAGCGTTGAGATGGGCTTCGGCGATGGCCATACCCACTGCGGTTCCGAATCCCTGACCGAGCGGGCCGGTGGTCATTTCGATCCCCGAGGCCGGGTGGTATTCAGGGTGCCCGGCGGTGAGAGAACCCCATTGGCGGAAGTCCATCAGATCCTGTTTGGTCAGCGGAAATCCGCAGAGATGAAGCACCGCATACAGAAGCATGGACCCATGTCCGTTGGAGAGAACAAAACGATCCCGATCCGGCCATTGAGGATGGTCGGGGTCGACTACCAGATGGCGGTGCCAGAGGACCGTGGCCAGGTCGGCCATACCCATCGGCATACCTGGATGACCGGAGTTGGCGCGTTGGACGCCGTCCATGGCCAGGGCACGGATGGTGTTGGCGGCCAGATGATGCCGCTCCAGGTCGATAAGTTCGGAGGGTGACAACGGCTTATACCCCGGCCAAAAGATTCAGAAAGGAAGCCACAGTGGAGGGGTTCTGCTCGCCCGACACGCGGAAGAGCACCTGTCCGGAACCGTCAATGGCCACATAGTAGGGGAAGGCGGTCAGGCCGTAGGCGGTGCCGATTCGGTTGGCCTGATCGTCTACCACCACCCGCTGGGTCCATCCCTCGCCACGCAACCAGTTGTCTGGGGGATAGTTGGGCCGGATCTCACTGATCGAGGTGGCCACCGAAACGAACTCCACCCCCTCGGGGATGCCGTTCTGGTCGATCCAATTCTGCACCTGGGGAACCTCCCTACGGCAGAATTCGCACCAATGGGCCAGGAAAACGATCAGTTTGGGGGTTCCGTCATGCTCAATCGAGGAGGCGAAACCGTTGAAGTCTGCGGACTGAACCTCGGGGGCGATAACCCCTTCGGCGGTGTCGGGGCTTTGGCCGACGTAGGGAGAAAGGCTCGGCCCCTCCACCGTTACGTTCGGGTTGAGATACGCATCGGCGATGGATTCCTGACCCTCTTCGGTGGCAACGTTGATTCCCACCACCACCAGGGCGGCTATCGCCACCAAAGCCCCCCCTACCCAGAGGATCTTCCTTCCCAATCCGGTCGACTCTTCCTCAACGGTTACCGGATTAACCCGGGGCGGAGGCGGGGTAACCGGCGGTCGGGACGGACGGGCCCGGGATTGACTTCGTTTGCCTTCCGTCCTGGCCATGCCTTGCTTCTCCTATCGTCTCGATAATGTGGTGGATCGAACCGGCCTCCTCATGTCCAGCGCCACCAGTAGGGCGATCAGGCAGAAGCCGGTGAACGCCATGAATGGTATAGACATGAACCCGAATTGCTCAACCCACATGAACGTACAGGGCACCTCCGCCGAGCAGAACTCTTCCGTGCCACCCCACCATCCTTGCTGTTCCCCGTAATGATAGGTGGCGGTCAGGGCACCTGCCATAGACAGCACCATCGCCAGGAGCTTGGCCGGACGAGAGGGAAACACCACCGCCCAGAGCAGGATCAATACCAGTGGATACATGAAACCCCGCTGCACCCAGCACAACAGACAAGGTACAAATCCTTCCACCTCGGACATATACAGGGAACCGGCGGTGGAAACCCCGGCAACTACCAGCGCTACCGGTAGGGCGTAGCCACCGAACTCCCGTACCGCCATCGACCGGAGGTTCGGGCCGGCCGTCAAAACTATCAGCCCGAGGGAGGCCGACAACGCCAGCACGCTAAGGAACGAGAAAAAAAGCACCATGAGGCACCAATCCGTAAAAAGGCTTTGAGGTGGCCGATTCTAGCTACCGTTCACCTCGCTATTCCCCCGATCCCCGCCGCTAATTCACCCTCCTAGAAACTGCTGCCGAAACCGGAGATCCCTCGCAAACCGAGCCCCATCATGAACAGCAATGCCAGCCCCCAGTAGAGGGTGGGGCGGCGCTCGAACTGAACCCGGTATATATAGATGAAGGTCAAGGTTAAAAGGATCACAAACCCGTAGAACATGTGGATAGTGCCCGGTTCCCGATCATCTGCAAACAACACCAGGCCCAGAGCCACCTGGGTAACCGCCCCCACCACACAGGCCGTGACCATCCACTTGAAAGCCTGATCCACCGGGCGGCGGAGAAAGTGGTAACCCAAGCCGATCAGCCCGGCCAACCCGCAGGCCACGATCACCGCCCATCCCAACCAGGTATGCCCGGAAACCACCCACTCGATGGTCATCAGGCGGTGTCCAGGTGACCTTCGTATTGAGCCCGCATCACCTTTTTGTCGAACTTTCCGGTGGAGGTCTTGGGGATCTCGGACACCACCTCATAGGCATCCGGCAACCACCAATCCGCCACCTGGCCTCGGAGATGGTCGGCCAGATCTTCGCCGCCCACCTCCTGGCCGGAATGGGGAACTACCAGGGCAACCGGACGCTCCTGCCACCTGGGATGATGGACACCGATAACCGCTGCCTCGGCTATCTTGGGGTGGGCCATCAACATATTCTCCAGATCGATGGACGAAATCCACTCACCTCCGGATTTGATCACGTCCTTGGCCCGGTCGGTAATCCGTATATAGCCCTCCGGGGTGATCTTGCAGACATCACCGGTTCGGAGCCATCCGTCTACCATGGTTTCCCGACTACGCGAATCACGAATGTACTCGGCTGCCACCCAAGGCCCTTGTACCAGGAGCTCTCCGAACGCCTCCCCGTCCTGAGGTAGTTCCTGTCCCTCGTCATCCACGATCTTGGCTCGCAGGCCGGGTATCAGCAGTCCGGCCGTCTCCATAAAGTCCAGCCGGCGTCCCCGATCCCACCCCTCCATTTCCGGTTTCAGGATGGCGAAGGTGCAAACCGGGTTGGTCTCGGTCATCCCCCATCCTTGAACCACATTTATCCCTCTGTCCCGCTGATACCAGTCGATCATGGCTCGGGGAACCGCCGACCCTCCGCACATCAGGGTTTTAAGAGAAGAGGTATCCCGAGCCGGATGGGCCTCCAGATAATGCTGTACCGCCAGCCAGACGGTGGGCACCCCGGCCGAGAAGGTGACCCGTTCGCTCTCGATCAGGTTGACCAGCCCCGGAGCGGACAGGTCGTGGCCCGGATAGGTGATTTTGGATCCGGCGGTGACGGACATGAACGGGTTACCCCAGCCCGCCGCATGAAACATAGGAACTACCGGCATCAGGTTGTCGTGCGCCGAAACAGGCAAAAAGCTCATCCACGATAGGGCGTGAAGATAGGTGGAACGCTGCGTGTAGGCCACCCCTTTAGGATTGCCGGTCGTCCCCGACGTGTAGCAGTACATATGAGGCGACCGCTCATCCAAGATTGGCCAGGCACCCGGGAATCCGGTATCCGCAATCAGGTCCTCGTAGCCCACGGCCCCGGGCAGGGAAGTGCGGTCCGGATCACCTTCCAGCAGGATCCAGTGCTCCACGCCCGGAAGGTGGGGGGCCAGCTCCTCGGCCAGGCCGATCAGATCGCCGGAGATGAACATGGCCCGGTTCTGACCGTGGTCGATGATGTATCTGATCTGGTCGGCCGCCAAGCGAAGGTTGACGGTGTGGCAGATCCGCCCCGTGTTGGCGGTGGCCCAATAGATCTCGTGATGCCGATGGGTGTTCCAGGCCAGGGTCCCGACCGCCTCACCTGCGCCGATACCCAACCTATCCAAAGCCCCCACCAACCGTCTGATCCGACCATCGGTTTCCCCATAATCGGTTCGATGCAGGCTGCCATCCGGGTTGACAGAAACTATCTCCCGATCCGGGTAGTAGCGCACCGCCCGCTCGTACAAGGTGGAGAGAAGCAGCGGAAAATCCATCATATGGGGCGGCATTGACAATCCCTCCTTAAAAACGAGGCTTCGTCCTTCTTGGTGACCCGTACCCTCGGGCACTTTGATGGTAGCCAACCCCAGGTCGGCCCTAAGACCCACCGAGTGGGAGAGGTGGACTCCAAACCGCTTCGGAGGTAACTTTTCGCATTCTCTCACAAGGGGGTTGAAACGTCACTGTCTCCATATACATACTGGTTGCCGAACGCCTCCAGGCCTAAATGCCATGTATGTCATTCGGTGCTAGAATCCTGAGGAAGGGAAGGATGTCATACCGCCAATTTATGCTGAGGGTAGGAGCACAGGATGGCTTCACTGGACCGCTATCAGGGGGCACAGAAGCTTACCGCCGCCAAAGTCAGAAAGAGAGTTTAAGGATGAAAAATGACACTAAGAGATGACTTGGATAAAATATCTGACTATGGTACATTCAAAGATAGTCTGAATGCTCCGATACACAGGTGGTTCACCTATCCAGCCGGCTACTCATACCGGTTGGTCGAGGCAAAATGTTCCCAACATTCACTTGGCCCAGGCAGTCGCATAGCCGACCCCTTTGTGGGGACTGGTACCACGTCTTTAGCAGCTAAAACATTGGGCCTGGATTCAGTTGGGGTGGAAGCGCATCCGTTTGTTCACTGGGTAGCCCAAACCAAGCTTGAAAGCGATCATGATCCTTATCTTTTAGAAAAAGAATCTCAAATGATTCTGGACCATGCGATGGATATCTGCACAGAAGGGGTTTCTGAAAGGGCGCAATGGCCTGACCTCATATACAAGTGTTTTGACAACAGGAACCTAGACCGTTTATACGCCTTGAGAATCGCAGTTCTACAGACTGCCTATGAGCGCCAAGACTTTTTCAAGCTGGCCCTGACGGCTGCTCTGAGGGACACTACATCTGCTGGAGCGGGATGGCCTTATATAGCTCCCAGCAAGTTCGCTAAGCGAAAGGTGGTTCGTAACGCTTTTGAAGAGTTTGCTAAACGCTGCGAACTTATGGCCGATGATGTCCGTTCTTACAACCCGATAAGGTCTGATCACAATCTTGTGCAGGGCGATGCTAGGTCATTAGCTTGGTATACAGGGGAGTCCAGCATCGATATGGTTCTCACTTCTCCCCCTTATTTGAACAATTACGACTATGCCGACCGGACCAGGATGGAGACCTATTTCTGGGGCATATATAACAGCTGGGCAGATATCACGGCGAACGTGAGAGACAAGCTAATGATGTCCGCCACCACACAGGTCCGAAGAAAAGCTATGTCCACAATTCAGAAAATGCCTGTTGTGCAATCACTGGATCCAAAGGTACACCGAGAATTGAGCGAAGCCGTCGAGCGGTTAGCAGAACTGCGTAATCAAAAATCCGGGAAAAAATCCTATGACCTGATGACGGCCGGTTATTTTGAGGATATAGCAAGAGTTGTCATTCAGGCCTTTTCTGTATTGAAACCAGGTTGCCCGTTCATTCTGGTACTTGGAGATTCGGCACCCTACGGAGTACATATACCCACCGATGAAATAATCGGGCGCTTGGCCATTGGAACGGGATTTGCTGATTACAGCGTTGAGGTCATCCGTACACGGGGTGATAAATGGGCAGGTAATTCTCAACGGCATAAGGTCCCACTCCGTGAGAGCATTGTCACGGTGATCCGATGATGTCTAATCCTGCGGCTGCGCTCGGGCAGGAAATCGGAAAATTATTTGAGGCCTTCATCGTTGAGAGATTGCGCCCGCCGGTGGAAGAAAGGTCCCATACGATTGAACCTCAGCGGATGGTGAACGGAACCGGCAATGTGTATCAAATAGACGCAGTTATCTCGAACTCTACGGGCAAACCAATCATGATACTTGATCCCAAATATATACGTTATAAAAAGCACAACCGTGACAAGGGAAGCTGGCTATGCGTAGCTCACTACAACCTCCGTAAAACATATCCGACCATCAGAAAGACCACAGCTGTCTTGGCTGGCAACTGGTCTAAAACCTCCCTCGATTTGATAGATAGTTTTGGCATAGAAGTAATAACACAGGAATTCTCCACCATGGTGGAAATTTTGGGGGAATACGGTATTGAGTTCGACTGGGCGGAGAAAGATCGAACTACTCCGGCTAATTCGCTAGCTGCCTTTAACCGTCTTAGAAGAGGAGACAAGGTAAGTCTGGCCCATTCTCTAGCCGACGGGATTATGCCGAAACTCACTTCCTCGGTTTTAGATGTAATAGAAGGAACAAGTGAATCGGTACGAAGTCGTGTTACCCAAGTAGAAGTACTATTAAAGACTGATCGTCAGGAGATGCTCCTTCTAAAATATGGGTCCGTAGCAGATACAATTAGTGGCTTAGTTGATTTTATGGATGATCGTTCGGATGTGAGTGACCTGCTAGGCAAAAAGCCCGCGAATTAAGACCTAGATCAATAATCGCCGACCTCCGACCGGTCCACTGTGGCCTATCTAAAAGAACAACAGATCGGGTATCCTTTCGGCCACCTTATGCCTGATGTTTATCGGACCGAACTCACCCCCCTTTCCTTCCTGGAAAGGTCGGCCCTGGTCTATCCGCACAAAACCGCCATAGTTGAGGGCGACCGAAGAATCACCTATCAGGAAATGGCCGACCGGTCCCGGCAAATGGCCGATGCGCTGGACCGCTCCGGTATCGGGCCGGGAGATCGGGTGGCCTTCCTGTGCACCAACATCCCCGAAATGCTGATGGCACATTTCTCTCCGGCCCTGTTGGGGGCGGTTCTGGTGGCGGTCAACGTGCGGCTCTCTCCCGAGGAGATCCGCTACATCCTGGACCATTCGGGTGCCAAACTTCTGGTAGGGGAAGACCATCTGCTGGCCGGATTAGGCGAGGTTATCCCCCGACTTTCGGGCCTCTCCGAAGTGGTGTCTATCGACCGCGCCGGAACCGAAGTCCACTTTCCGGTCACACCGTTCGACCGGTTTATGGCCCGTGGATCGGTTCGGCCCCTTCCTTGGACAGTAGACGACGAGGAGCGGACTATTTCGATCAACTACACCTCGGGTACCACCGGACGTCCTAAAGGGGTTATGTACACCCATCGGGGGGCCTATCTGAACGCCCTGGGGGAGATCATCCACTCCCGTCACTCCCCCGACACGGTTTACCTTTGGACCCTCCCCATGTTCCACTGTAACGGCTGGTGCACCACCTGGGGGGTTACCGCCATCGGGGGAACCCATGTTTGTCTCCCCAAGGTGGACCCGGCCGACATCTGGTCCCTGATCGACTCGGAACGGGTTACCCACTTCAACGCCGCCCCGACGGTGCTGATCAGCCTGGCCCACGCTCCCCAGGCCCACCCCTTCCCACAGCCGGTGACCGTTACCACGGCCGGTGCCCCGCCCAGCCCCACCATCATCAAGGCCATGGAGGATTTGGGTGCCCAGGTGGTGCACATGTACGGCCTGACCGAGACCTACGGCCCTCACACGGTGTGCGAGCTCCAACCGGGCGTCACCGATCTACCGGTTGAGGAGAGAGCCCGGTTCCTGTCCCGCCAGGGGGTTTCGTTCATCATGGCCGACCCCACCCGGGTGGTGGACGACCAGATGCAGGACATCCCCCAGGACGCTTCCACCCTGGGCGAGGTAGTCATGCGGGGCAACAACGTCATGAAAGGGTATTTCGACAACCCCGAGGCGACCCAGGAGGCCTTTGCGGGAGGGTTTTTCCATTCAGGCGATATTGCGGTGTGGCATCCGGACGGCTATATCGACCTGCGGGACCGATCCAAGGACATCATCATCTCGGGTGGCGAAAATATCTCCACCATCGAAGTGGAAAAGGCGATTGCCTCCCATCCGGCGGTGCTCGAATGTGCGGTGATCGCTATTCCGCATGAACGTTGGGGGGAACGTCCTAAGGCGTTCGTGGTTCCCAAGATCGGCGAGAAACCGGATCGGCAGGAGATCATCGATCATGTGCGTTCCCGCCTGGCCCGCTTCAAGGCTCCCGACGAGGTGGAGATGGTACAAACCTTGCCCAAAACCTCAACCGGAAAGATCCAGAAGTTTGTGCTGCGAGACCGGGAGTGGGGTGAGAGAGACCGCCGGATCAACTGATCCTCCGGTATCTGCACCATCCCCTCTAGTCCTGAAAAAGAAACCCCGAGCGAGCAGTTAAGCCCTCTCGGGGTTTCCCTTGCCTCCGGTATTCGCTAGCCGGTTTTACCCGACCTGGACTTCCGGTGGCCAGTCAGACCCTTCCCCTCGTTTCCTCGGTTCCGAGTCGACAGTTGACTTTTTAAGGCCTTCGCCTTCCGACTTCCTCGACCTCCGACTTGCGCCGTAGCCCGACTCGGTCCTTTTGCTTCTATCTCACCCCGGTCGCTAAACCTTGGATTGATAGCCAATTGGAGCAGTTTCTGTCCGATTGCTCGGCCACTAGTCAACAGAAGTTAAGTTACCCCATCCCGGAGCCTTGATTGTCCATAATCGGGCAGAGTTTTTGTCATTCTTTGAGCTTTTTTCGCGTTCTCGGCCCGTTTTTCGCGCCCTGGCCCCCCAACGATCAGAACGTCGCACCTCCGCCTCGCAAAGACATCGGGGACCCGCACCCTTAATAGGCCGAAAGCAAATCTGTCCCACCCGGCATTTATCATTGCCGACCATATGGTTTCCAAATCTTCACCGGCCGATGCTTCCGGCGAGAACCGGCTGTCTTTGATCCAAGACCCAAACACCACCGAACCAGCCCCGGCGGCTATTCCCCCCGAACCGGACGACCACGGGCCCGTGGGTTTAGAGACTATCTCCCCCAGCCGAGCCGGCGACTTCAAGCAGTGCCCGCTCTTATTCCGCTTCCGCGCCATTGACCGGTTACCCGAGCCTGTCACACCCGCCCTGGCCCGGGGCACCACTGCCCACCTGGCCCTGGAACGCCTATTCGATCTGGATGCAGCCGAACGCACCCCGGAACGGCTGTTCGATCTGTTCCGGCAGGAATGGACCAAGCTGCGCCTCACCGACGAATACGCCAACCTGTTTGCCGACCGGGAAGAAGAGCGGCAATGGGGTATCGACAGCCTCCGGGTAGTAGCCAATTATCTGGAGATGGAAGACCCCACCGGATTCGATCCGGTCGAAAGGGAAATGATGATCAGCGAAGACCTCGGCAAGGTGGTGGTACGAGGTATCTTGGATCGCCTGGACGAGACGCCGGACGGGAAGCTGGTCATAGTCGACTATAAGACCGGATCAGGCCCTCCCGAGCGTTATGCTATTCCGGCGTTTTTCGCCCTGAAAACCTATGCCATGCTGGTCCGACGCCGGTTAGGGCGTACACCGGTCGAGCTCCGTCTCTTGTATCTGGGTAGCTCTTCGGTGTACTCGATCGAGGTGGATCACAACACCATCGAAGGGGTGGAACGCCATATCCTGGCCCTGGTGGACGCCATCCGGAACGCCCTGGCCAACGACCATTTTCCGCCTCGGCCTTCGGTCTTATGTCGCTGGTGTGCCTTCCAACATCTATGTCCGGAAGGCCAGGCCTACGCCAAACCGGAACCCGCCCTTCCTCTTGTCGAACCGGAACCCCCCTCGGCTACCAAGACGAACGAAACCCTCGCCTGAAAGCCTGGATCAGGGTTTTTACGGATCAGGGGTAAACGCCTCGGATCAGCTTGGCGTCGGCCACCTTTTTGATCCCCTTCATCAACGCGGCGGTTCTCAGGTCGACCTGCTCGCGAATGCTGACCGCCAACACCTCCTCAAAGGCCCGGATCATGATCTCCTTCAACCGGCTCACGATCTCGTTTTCCGACCAGAAGTAATTCTGCAGGTCCTGCACCCATTCGAAGTAGGAAACCGTCACCCCGCCCGCGTTGCACAGGATATCGGGGACGATCATGACTCCATTATCAAGCAGGATCCGGTCTGCTTCCAGCGTGGTAGGGTTGTTGGCACCCTCCAGGACCAGCCTCGCCTTAACCTTTCCGGCGTTCCCGGCATGCAGCGCTCCCCCAACCGCCGCCGGTATGAGCACGTCGCATTCGAGCCCCATCAGCTCGTCACCCGAAATCCGATCCCCACCGGGGAATCCTTTAATAGCCCCGGTTTCGTCCACATGACGGGCCAGCCTCCCTATTTCCAAGCCGTTGCCGTTATAGACCGCGCCGGTTAAATCCCCTATTCCCACTACCCGACAGCCGATTTCGGAGGCGGCTATGGCGGCGTAGCGGCCCACATTCCCGAAACCCTGGATGACCACCCGGACCCCTTCTGCGGGCAGTCCGCATCGCAAAGCCGCCGACGGCAGGAGGCTGATGATGCCCCTGCCGGTGGCCTCCCGGCGGGCCACCGAGCCACCCAGTTCCGGGGGTTTGCCGGTCACCACCGCCGGCACCGCATATCCTTGGTGTTGGCTGTAGGTGTCCATGATCCAGGCCATCACCTGCTCGTTGGTACCCAGGTCCGGGGCCGGTATGTCCTTTTGCGGGCCGATCATGTTGATCAACTCGGCGGTGTAGCGGCGGGTGACCCGCTGTAGTTCGGTCCTGGATAGTTGGTGAGGATTGATCCGCACTCCCCCTTTGGCACCGCCGAACGGCAGCCCCACCAGCGCACATTTCCAGGTCATAAGCATGGCCATACCCGCTACCTCGCCCAGATTCACGTCCTCGGCATAGCGGATTCCCCCCTTGGTAGGACCCATGGTGAGCAGATGCTGCACCCGATATCCGTAGGCGGTGCGGACCTCCGAATATTCGTCCGTCCGGTAGGGAAAGGTGACCACCAGGGACCGCTGCGGCTTGGTGAGACGCTCCCTTACGTTGTCGTCCAAGCCCATCTTCTCGGCTACGGTCTCGAACTGGGCGACCGACTCGCGGTAAATCGGCGAGTCCCACTCCATGTCGTGAAGCATTTGCATAACGTCCGGGTCGGTCTGCGTCACCGGTATCTCGCTTTCCTATTCAAAATGACCCCTGCTCAGAGGGCTTATCCACTTTCTTCGATTCAATCCGATCGGGAGGACTGATCCCATCGCACCACTACCAAACCGGACCCCGGCTTAGGGATGAACCAGGTCGATTTAGGAGGCATTTCTCGGCCCGCTTCGGCAACTTTAACGACCTCGTCCATGCTGGTCGGGTATAAGGCAAAACCCACCGCTTCGGCGGGGTCCACCCAACTTTCGAAAGGAAGGGTCGAGCCCTCGCCCGGCACATACGAAATGCTCGGGTCGTCATATGAGCGTAACCCGAATATCGGACCCAGAATCAGCTGATGAAGCAGGCTCACATCAATGCTATCTACCGGATCGTTAGGCCGTCGCCCCTGGAAAACCAGCCGATACCAAACGCCGTTCAACAGCATGGCCATCTCCCCGGGTCGGTTAGGCATGGCTTCCACCGAACCGGCCCGGCCTATCTCGCTGATCTCCCAGTCACCGGCCGCCATCCTGCTTATCTCTTCGGGCGGAAGAAGCTGGTCAAGATTTATCACCCGGTTGTACTCCCGTAGTAGGAGTTGATCGGTAGGAAACAGGGCGGCCAGGAACCAGCCGGGGGAATGCCCTAACCGGCGGGCAGCCGCTACCCGGTGATGGCCATCGATGATGTAGAGGGTCCTGATCCGTCCAAAGGTGGCTTGAATATCAACCAGATCGGAGTGGTCGGTGACCGCCCAAAGGCGATGCCGGATCCCGCCCTGGTCGGTGCAATCCCGCAGCGGTGAAGATGAGGCCAACCTCCCCATCATCTCCAGGTGGGCCGGGTCGGCCGGATAGCCCAGGGTCACCAAACCGGACGACATTCTGGCCTCTTGCATGAAGCGGACCAGGTCGTCTACCCGTTCCTGGAAGGTGCCCTCGTGTCCCAGGATTTTTCCCTGATCAATGGCGTTGACCGGTACCCCACCCACGATCCCCAACTGGCGATGGCCGGCAGTGGCGATCTCATAAAGGAAGAAGGCTTGGCCAGGAAGCGACTCGAACAGGCCTCGTTCCACCATTCCCTTGAAATGACGGCTGGCCCGTCGGGCGGTGTCTCCCCTGGTCGGGTAGGGCTCGGGGAAATCGGCCACCGAGAGCACCACGTTCATAAAGGAATCGGGTGAGCTAACCGCAAACCCGTATCTCTCCTCGCCGAACGGAGAGTCGAACTGGGGGGCTACGATGTCGTCAGCCCGATCCGACCGGGCCACCATCGCTTTGAGAGGAATAAGTGAGGTCACAGTCTCCAGCCATTACCGGATTTTCCGGTAATAATAGATATGTGGTTGATCGTCGGATATTCGGAATCGCTCGGCCCAAAAAATGTCACACCCCCGTTATAAGTTGCTCCCTATGAACAACACGACTATCTCCAAACCACAACTTAAAGCCAACCCTCCTGCCCGAGCCCGGGAAGCCATTCTGATCGCCGAGCAGTCAATGGTCGAGGCGGGTTTCCGGTTCAGGGTTATACCCGGGCGGCCGACTGGGGCGGTGACCGCCACAACCCTAGGGAATCGTACCCACCGGGCCGCTTGACCACCCGTCCGGATGAAACCGCTTCCGCTCAGTTATCCGAGCGAGCTATAGAGCATCGGCTTCATCCCGGCGACTGGGAGGACGCCATTGCCTGCACCGAAGGGCCGCAGCTGGTAATAGCCGGCCCCGGTGCGGGCAAGACCGAGTTCCTGGTAAGAAGGTTCGCCTACCTGGTCGACCATCAGGGCGTCCCGGGATCGGACATTCTGTCGCTCGCCTTCTCCCGCCGGGCGGCCACTGATTTCGGGAATCGGCTCCACACGTCCGTGGTGGGATCGGTGGGCGGGGTGGGCGCATCCACCTTTCATGCCTTCGCCTATCGTCTGCTGGAAAGATACGGACCGGAAGGGCCGGAGTGGACCGGGCTTCCTTCAATATTGACCGGTCCCGAACAGGTAGACCTGGTCTCGGAGCTACTGGCCTCCGACCCTCCTCACCGTTGGCCGGTACTCTACCGTCGACTCCTGAAAAGCCGTACTCTGGCCCATGAGGTTACCGACTTCATTCTCCGAGCCCGAGAGTCGATGATCCAGCCCTCTCGCCTGGCGCGAACGGCCGAAGAATATCCGGATTGGAGGGCACTGCCCGCGTTTATGGCCCGCTACGACCAGGAGCTGGAGCGTAGGGATAGGATCGACTACGGCACGCTGATGGCCCGCGCCATCGAAGTGTTAAGAATCCGCAAGTCGGTTGAGGACGGGCCTGCCTACCGATATGTGCTGGTGGATGAATACCAGGATTCGACCCGGGCCCAGGCGGCCCTGCTACGGGAGCTGGTCGAAGAGCCGGCCAACCTAACCGTCGCGGCCGACCCCTACCAGTCCATTTACGGCTTCCGTGGTGCCGACCTCTCCAACCTGGCCCGCTTCCAGGAGTACTTTCGGCTTTCTGATCCGGTACGACGCTGGATTTTGTCCACTTCCTTCCGAACTCCGGCCGAGATACTCCGGGCGGCTGAACGACTCACCCTAGGTGCCGGCCTCCAAGGTGCGGCCGGACCGGTTGAGCCGGCCCCCCAACCCGGCCAGGTAGAAATCCGGGTTTTCGGCCAGCAATCCGAGGAAGCCGAATGGATCGCCACCCAAGCCGTGCGTCTCCATATTGAACAAGGCGTCCCCTACAGCCGCATGGCAGTGCTGGTCAGGACCAAACGTCGCCTGCTGAAAGAACTATCCCGGGCTCTGGAACAGAGATCCATACCCCACGACCGACCGGACATCCGGTTAGCGGATCACCCCGCCACCAGGATCTTCCTGGATATAGCCCGGGCGGCAGCCCGGGCGGATCAGACCCCGCCCCACGGATCGGAACCGGCCGACCTGCCCATTAGGAGGCTGCTGCTGGGACCGCTGTTCAACCTGGGTGTGGGCGAACTTCGGGGTTTGGAGCGCCGCCGTAGGCAGCAGGATATAACCTGGCCCCAAACCCTACGCCTTTACTTGGACGAGGGAGAGGTTCTGGCCGACCTGTTAGAAGAACCCTCTTGGACCGAGCACACCGCCATCGACGGTTTCTGGAAGGTGTGGACCCGGCTCCCTCAACTCCAGCCTCTGGTCGATGGGCCGAGCGGGCGCGAATTCCGGGCGGCCTGGTCCAGCCTGGCCCAAACCCTGGCCCGGGTAGCCGACCGGGATCCCGGCCTCACGCTGCTCGACTATCTTCGCCTGATCGAATCCGATGACTTCGAAGCCAGCCCCTTGCTCAGCTATCGGGACCCGACCGAGGATCGGATGGCCCTAACCACTCTTCACCAGGCAAAAGGGCTGGATTTTGACGTGGTTTTCATCGCCGATGTGGTGGAAGGGGTACTGCCCGACCTGGCCCGCCACCAGTCTTTACTCCGGATCGACCGGCTCGATGGGATGGATCCGTCGGATGCCGACCCCCCGTCGGAGAGCCCTACCTTTTCGACCAACCTGGCCCGCCGGAAGCGTCTGCAGGAAGAGACCCGGCTTCTATATACGGCGATAACCCGAGCCTGCCAAAGGGTGTTTCTAACCGCCACCACCGCCGGGCCTGACGAGACCCAACGTCGCCCTAGTCGATTTCTGGAAATACTAGGAGGGCCCGGAACCACCGAAGAAGACGCTAAGTCCGGCAAACCGGTTACCTTCCATGAGGCCGAAATTTGGCTGCGCAGACTCCTGGTTGACCCCGCCGAGTCCGACCACCGGCGGCTGGCAGCCGTTACGGTGCTGGCCAGCCCCTCCACCACAGGTATCCGCCATCCGAGCCGATACGCCCCCCTCCGCCGGGTCGGGGCGGATCAAGGTCTCTTAACCACGGGTAGGCGGCTTTCCCCGACCGACGCCATCGGATACAACCAATGCCCTCGACGTTTCGCTACCGAACGCCTACTATCCGCCCGAACCGGCGACAGTCCCTACCTGACTTTCGGTTCCCTGATCCATAATGTCTTGGAAAAGGCCGAGCAACAAACCATCTCCACCGGACAACGGCCCGACCTTGACCAGATTATGGCCCTGATGGAGACCGAAATCGAGCAATGCGACTTCGGAACCACGGTCGAACAGGAGGCTTGGCGAAGACGCGCCGTGGAGCTTTTGACCAGTCTTTTCACCACCTGGCCTCATCCCGACGCTCGGCCGGTACTACTGGAGCAACCGGTAACCATGAAACTCGGCGGGTTCGATTGGAGAGGCCGGATCGACCGGATCGAACAGAATCCGGACGGCACCCTTCGGCTGGTCGACTACAAAACCGGCAAAAACCCTACCTCCAAGGTGGAAGCAGGACAGTCCCTCCAGCTGGGTTTCTACTACCTGGCGGCCAACGCCGACCCGACTGTTTCGCGGCTGGGAACGGCCACCGAAGCCGAGTTCTGGTTTCCCTTAAAAACCGCCCAAAGTTTGACGATACGGAAGTTCCAACCCGATCGAGAAGCCGCAATCAGAGCCGAGCTGAAGCAGATCGCCCAGGCAATCCGAGCAGAGGATTGGAGCCCCCGGCCCGGTCCGGACTGCGATCGATGTGAGGTCCGAATGGTATGCCCGGACTGGCCAGAAGGACAGGAGGCCTTCCGGCGATGAAACCGCCTCCTATACCCTCCCCCGAGCAAAAGGTCGTTATCGACTACGGATTGCGTCCCTTACGGGTAACTGCCGGGGCCGGTACCGGCAAGACCTTTACCCTGGTGCGTCGCATGACCGCCCTTATCGAACGGGAGGGAATACCGCCTGAGGAGGTGCTGGGGGTGACCTTCACCAATAAGGCCGCCGAGGAGTTGGCCACCCGGATCAGGACGGTCTCCCGCCCCACCAGTAGGCAACCTAACGGCATCGACATGGAAGTGGACGTCTTCACCTACCACGGATTCTCGGCTCGGCTCCTGGATACCTACGGAGTGCTGGTGGGAATGGATCGAAATGCTCGAATCATCACCCCGATAGCCACCCGCCAAATCCTCAATCAATGCGTCCTTTCCTCGTCCTTCCATTTGGTGGATATCACCCATACCCCGACAGTCGTGCGCAAGCTGATCGAGCTTTCCCGTGAGCTCTCGGACAACCTATGCCAACCCCGGGACCTGCTGGAAACCGAACCCGAAAACGAAGTCGAAGCCCGCCGAGCCGAGCTGGCCACCGCACTGGTGGCATTCGAACAGAAGAAACAACAGCTAGGGGTACGCGACTTCGACGACCTGACCCTCCTGGCGGTGAAATTGGTGAAAAACCCCGATTTTCGGGGGGTGGTTGACCGAATCAGGTCGCAGTACCGGTGTGTTCTTCTGGACGAATATCAGGACACCAACCCACCCCAGCGGGAGCTGTTTACCACCTTGTTCGGTGACGGGCGTCCGGTGACGGCGGTAGGCGACCCGGACCAGTGCATCTACGAATGGCGCGGTGCCAGCCCCTTCAACTTCGAATATTTCCCGGCTGGTTTCCGAGAGGCAGACCGTACCAAATCGCACACCCTTCGTTTGTCTATCAACCGCCGGTCGGGTCAAAAAATCCTGGATCTTGCCAACCGGATCCGAGCAAAAATAACCGGCAACAACCCCGCCGATGACCTCCGTGCTTTGGATAACAATCCGTCCGGACTGATCCAGGCCTGCTGGTTCGATACCGCCCGGGACGAAGCCGAAGAAATCGCCCGAGAGCTCCGACGTCGGCGCGAAACCGGCCTGGACTGGTCCGAGATGGCCATCCTCTTTCGCCGGAACGCCGACATCGAGTTGGTCCGCCTCGCCTTGGAGGAACATCGGGTTCCCTACCAGGTGGCCGACCTAGGGGGACTGCTGAGAGTCCCCGAGGTGGTGGAGATACACGCCTGGCTTCGCCTGCTGGACAACCCGGAGGACAACCCGGCCCTGTTGAGAATCCTGACGGGATGGCGCTTCCGGCTTGGTCTGGGAGACGTAGCTCCTCTGGCCCGCTGGGCGGATTCCCAAACCCGTCGATCAGAAGAAGGCCTGGTCTTCCTGCTGATGGAGGCGTTCGAGCATCTTGAATCATTGGAAGTGGAGCCCCCGATAAGAGACCGTCTGGAGGGTTTTCGTAACCTCTACCGGACCCTGCTCGTCGAAGCTCAGGGGGCCGGACCCTCCGAGCTGACCCGACTGGTTCTCGCCCGTACCGAGGCGTGGCGGGAAATCGAGACGATGCCCTATCCCCATAACCTTTCGGCTCGCCTCAACATGCATCGCTTCCTTGACTTCACCGAGTCCTGGCAACCGCTGGAGGGGTCCTCTTCCTTGCGAGGGTTTCTGGAGCACCTCAAGATGATGCGGGATGAACCGGTAGACGGTCTGGACACCGCCCGGATCGCAGAAGATGAGGCGGTAACCCTTTCGACAGTCCATCGCGCCAAAGGTTTGGAATGGGAGGCGGTTTTTATTCCCGCCCTTCACCAGGGTAATTTTCCGGCCCGACTGCGGGCCTTCCGGGACCCGGCCGTCACCGACTCGGCGGTTCCTTCCCACCTTCGGATCGATCCGGAGTTCCGCGCCAACCTCGACCCGAAACTCCCTTCTGAAGAACGGCAGGACTGGATCCGTGCCCGCCACCGTGACCAGGAATGGCGCTTGGCCTATGTGGCGATCACCCGAGCGAAAACCCATCTTTACCTGAGTGGGGCATTCTGGCATAGGACTCCCGAACCGGTTAAGAAACCTGCCCAGCCCGGCCCTCTGCTGGAGGCGGCCCGTGATCTGAAAGACACCATCTCGCCTTACTGGGCGGACGAACCCGCCAAGAGGCCCGACACCATCCGGTTCTCCGCCCCGCAAACCGGCCCCGACCCGTTGTTCGGAACCACCTGGGAGGAAGCTCTCCACGAGGTTTTAGCCGATCCGCAATGGGCCGCCGAAAAAGCCGTCCGGCTAGGGATAAACGATCTATACGATCAGGAGGTGGACGAATTCCAACAGCTGCTCCTATCCCTGGATGACCGGCCCGAACCCCCAACCCGCCCGACAGAGGCCAGGCCTATCAGCGTTACCGGACTGGTCACCTATGCCGACTGCCCCAAACGCTACTTCTGGGCGGAGGTGGACCGGCTCCCCCGCTACCCCGGACCGTCCGCCCGTCGTGGCACCGAGCTCCATCGCCGTATCGAACTACACAACCGGGGAAAGGTTCCGCTCGACGACCTTGAACCCGACCTCTACGACCGAGCCCCCGATGAAGACGCTACCGGCGATGACCGGGCCGCCGAAGACCCTCCTCCCGCCCAAGGTTGGGCGGCGTTTTCGGAGTCGTCCTACGCCGAACGGAAACCGATCCATGTAGAAGCCCCCTTCGAGCTATCCGTATCCGAGTCGGCCCGGATCAGAGGTAGGATCGACGCTATCTACCAGGACAAAGACGGCGGATGGGAGATAGTGGACTTCAAGTCGGGCCGGCGGTCGGAACGCCCTTCCCGCCTGGTCCAACTACAGGCCTACGCGCTGGCAGCCCACCGTGGGGGCTTGGGCGCACCCGCCCCGGATAATCTTCGGGCGTCCTTCGTCTACCTAGGGGGCGGACTGGATGTGGTCGGCCAATCCGTAGACGAAGCCTGGCTGGAGCAAGCCGACCAATCGATCCGTGATTTGGTAGACGGGATCCGATCCGAAAGCTTCGAGCCTATCCCTTCAGACGCCTGTCGATCCTGCGATTTCCTATCCTTCTGCGAAGCCGGCCAATCCTACCTGGAAAACCCCTAATGCAACCGGCTCCGCCGCAAGGTTGCGGCTATCGAAGAGGGTTAAACCAAGATATTTCGACGTCGATCTTGGCACCCATGGGGTAGCTCTGGTGTTCATCGGGTCGGCGCGGCTGACGTCACGCTATCTGGTTATGCTTTGGGGCGATGTATATGTTTCGGGCCGATATGGATAACGACCAGAGGACGGTTCTTGATACAATTCTGTTATTAAATGTTATGATTAGATTAATCAACCAGGATAAGGGGTGTCGGATTGTTTGAGGTTTCCTCGATACCGGCAGTGAACGTGGCCACCGTGCCTCAGCGGTCCCCGTTGCGTTACCCGGGCGGTAAAACCTGGCTTATACCGCATATAAGGGCTTGGTTGGCACCGATGGAACCTCGACCGAAACTGTTGGTGGAACCTTTCTGCGGCGGGGCCACGGTATCCCTAACCGGAGTTTTCGAACGCTTAATTGAACGCTGTCTTATGGTTGAACTCGACCGAGACGTGGCGGCATTTTTGGCATTGCGCTCTCCGGCACGGACCGGAGTTAAGAGAATTGGTGGAGCGGTTCGAGCCGACCCGGGAAAACGTGAATGCTTTGGCCTCCGAAATCCCTCAAAATCTGATATCTCATGGTTTTCGTACCCTCGTACTTAACCGAACCCGTCGGGGCGGAATACTCGCCGCAGGAGCCGCTCTCTCGCGAGCCGGCGAAAATAACAAAGGAGTGGCTTCACGTTGGTACGCCGAAACTCTTATAAAAAGGCTGCAGGACATAGAAGACAGGTGTGACCGGATCGCCTTTTGTGAGGGGGACGGGATGCCGGCGCTGCAGGCGGTAGCGGAGCTACCTGGCACGGTAGCTTTTGTGGACCCACCCTATACGGCAGGCGGTAAAAGGTTGTATAACCATCACGCCTTGGACCACCATACCCTATTCAAAACCCTCGCCGAAGCCGGGATTGACTTTCTGATGACCTACGATCGGGCACCGGAAATCATTGACCTAATAGGCGAGTTCGGCTTCAGTGCGGTGCAGGTTGTTATGAAAAACACTCACCACGCCAAGATGTCGGAACTGGTCATTAGCCGCCGACCTCTGTTCGCCTGATTCACATATGGCCGACCCGGCGGGGTTCGCACTCCCTGCCAAGCAAAGGTAAATAGACATACCCCCCTTTTGTCCGCTCCAGAAGGTATAGCCCACCGACCTTGCTCTCAGTATGGATTGGGGTAGGCAGTACCAGTCGGCCTCAGGCCTATCTTTTCTGCCGTGTCTGCTGTTTAGAGGGTGGAAAGTTGGGCAAACCGGCTTAGCAGATCCGGATAAATGTCCAATGCGACTATCAGAACCAGAAGGAGGGCTGCTACCCGGGTGACGTTGATCGTCCTCCTGCTCTCCATAGCTCGCCTGATCCCAGGTACTAAATCGGACAATACGGCCAGGGCGAAAACCGGCCACATCACCCCCAGCAGATACAGGGCCATGCCCAACAAACCCGACCAGGGATCACGGGAGGCTGCGGTCAGGACGGATCCAAGTTCCGCGCCGACACAGGGAAGCCAGGTTGCGCCGGCGAAGGCCCCCACCAGAAACACCCCGGCCCATCCCCACCAATTTGGCCGGCCTGGTTTTTGGTCTCGGGTGGGCCAACCGGCCAGAAGCAGACCCGCCGCCAGTCCGATGGTTCCGAACAGCCGACTATCAAGCAACGGGGCAACCCCCCAAAAGGGAACCCAGGCGAAGAGGGTGACCGAGACGTAGTAGACACCTCCGGTGGGAAGCCTGGTCTTCGGAGGGCGCAGCCCGAGCACCACCAAAGCCAGGATGAGCAGGGAGTAGGAGCAGGGTTGGAGCGAGGCGCGCAGAGCCTCACCGAGCAAGCTCACCCGCTTTCGATCAGCAGATAACCGACGATTCGATCCAGTTCCTGGTAGGCACCCTCACCTATGTGGTCGAAGCGAACCCGGCCCTGTCGGTCGAGCACATAGGTCCGGGGCCAATAGGCCGGGCTCCCCTGCCATTCCCGAAAGGTGCGCCGTTTCGTATCCAAGACCACCGGCCAGGTGACACCCAGGTTCTCCATTGCCGCCTCGATAGCGTTTACCTCCCGTTCGTAGGCGAACTCGGGAGAATGTATGCCCACGATCTCCAGGCCCTGGTCACGGTATTTGGCGTACAGATCCTGGGTGTAGGGGATACGGTTCTTGCAGTTGTAGCAGCCGAATGTCCAGAACTCGACCACTACCACCTGGCCCTCCAGTTCCTCCAGCGAGGTCACGTCCGAAGCCAACCATCCGTCTACCTCCACCAGCGGAGGCGCTTTTTCACGCAGGATCGGAGGAGGTGCCATGGTGGTAACCGGAGCAGCGGTGGTAGAGGTGGTGGTCAAGACTTCGTTAGCAACCACCTGGTCAGACATTGCGGGCAAGGCGGTTTCGGCAGGCGAAGAATCCGATCCGCCGCATCCGGCCACCAATCCCATCACCGTAAGTAATGTCATCACCCGGATCCGACCGGCTGCTGTTGCTGATCGGGGCAAGAAAACGGGCTCCTCCTCGCCGAACAGTAGGGTCAGAAATCGAACAACGAGGTGGCGGTACCTCCCCTAATTGCCGCCCGTTCCTCAGGGGTTATATCCGGCAGATAATGGTCGACCAGCGCCAGCACCTCACCATGGCCCGGGTTGATCTTTATCCACGGCCAGTCGGAGGCATTAAGCATCCGATGCGCCCCGAAGGCCCGATAAATCCGGTCCACCACCTCCTGTAGATCCGGGTAGGGGTAAGGGGTTTGGGTGAAGGCGTACTGGCCGGAGAGGTGGACGTAAAGGTGGTCGGGATGGTCGGCCGCCAGCTGTTCGATCAGCTCCAAAGAGTCGGGCGGGAGCGGGATGTCGAACCGCGGGCGCTTGAAGTCGTCTATGGTCAGCTCCATCCAGATGGAGGGGCAGAAACCCAGATGGTTGAGGACCACCTTAAGCCCGGGTAGGAGCCGCATCGCCTCGTCAAGTATTTCCACCTGATCGGGCGAACCGTAGAACCAGACCTTCATACCCTGTTCCCGCATGGCCTCCAGCACCGGGAACACGGTCATGGATTCGGCCGCCTGACCCGGCTCGGCACCGAATCCATAGAACCGAAGACCTTGGAGGCCCGCCTGTTCGGCCCGTCTCGCCACCTGACCGGCCCCGTCGGGAGCGGCATCGTCATACACCCCCACCCCGGCGAACCGGCCCGGAAACTCGGCCTGGATCGCAGCCAGATACTCGTCATGGGGAGAGAGGGGAACGATGATGGCATGGTCCACTCCGGCGGCGTCCATGGCCTCCAGGAACTCCTCGGCCGACTCCTCCCGTTCCGCCGGAGCCATCACATCGAAGGTGAGCCGGGGGTATTGGTCGCTCTGGGCTTTAAACAGATGCAGGTGGGCATCTACTACCGCCATGAAATTCCTCCTGTCAGTTGCTTGGTGGCCGCGCCTCGGTTGCTTGGGCCGCCGCCTTCTGCTCGTCACGATGGGCTTTGATCTGCTCGGAAGGTTGCGAAATCCAGGCCAGGTGGTAGCCGGTCAGGTAGCGGCGCAGGAACATCACCGAATGCTCCAGCAGTTGGGGTTGATCCTCCAGCAGGGCGGGGCCTTCCTGGTCGGAAGCCGCCGCCACCTGAAGGTTCTGGCCTTTCATCCTCGGATAGATGAAGTTGACGTGCTCGGCGACCGGCTCGTGCAAGGCCGCTTTTAGAACCAGCCGCAGGGCCGAACGGGTGGCCCGCCAATCGATCGGTTCGGACTCCAACGGCAGCGGGGCGACCATCACCTGAACGGGCGCACCCTGATCCTCGTCGAGATACAGCATCAGCTCGGTTATCCGTCCGTAGGCGACCAAAGCCACCGGACCGAACGAACCGGACACCTCTCCCAACAAGGCCACCAGGTCATCCCGCAACCGGGCCTGGTCGGGTTCCCCATCCGATAGGCCGTGCCCCCGTAACTCCACGCTGATAACCCGAAATCCTTGTTGGGCCAACCCGTCCGTAACCGAACCCCAGACATCCAGGTCATCGCCCAGATCATGCAGGAAGAGCACCGCGGGCCCGTCCCTTGACCATTCGTGTCCCCGGAGGACCAGCCCGTCAGGTAGCCGGATGGCGACCGGTATCGGACCGGACGTCATCGTTCGGTGAAATCCTGCGGGTTAAAGCACCGGAACACCCGCCCCTCCTGGTCGGGAACCAGCTCGGGAGGCTCCTCCCAGCATCGATCCAAGGCGTGCGGACACCTTGGGGCGAAAGAACAGCCGGGCGGGAGGAACTGCAGGTAGGGAACCAATCCCGGGATAGGATCCAGCTGCTGTCGGACGGTGCTCACCTTGGGCAGGGCACGAAGCAGGCCCTGGGTATAGGGGTGGCGGGGGTTCTCGAACAACTCGTCCACCGTGGCCTGTTCAACTATCTCGCCGGAGTACATAACCGCCACCCGATCGGCGATCGAGGCGACCACCGCCAGGTCATGGGTGATCAGCAGCATCGCCATGTTGCGTTCCCGCTGTTCGGTGAGCAGCTGGTCGAGTATCTGCGCCTGGACGGTCACGTCTAAAGCGGTGGTGGGTTCGTCGGCGATCAGGATTTCGGGGTCCAATACCAGGGCCATGGCGATCATAACCCGCTGCCGCATACCTCCCGAGAGCTGATGGGGGTACGAATCCAGCCTGGTAATCGGATCGGGAAGGCCCACCTTGGCAAGGGTCTCTCCGGCCAGGTTTCGGGCGTCGGACTTGTTCATATCCCGATGCGCCCGAATCACCTCGACCATCACCTCCCCCACCGTGAATACCGGATCGAGCGAGGTGAGCGGGTCCTGGAAGATCATGGAAATGGAATCGGCCCGGATATCCCTCATCTGTTTGTTGCCCAGAGCGACCAGATCCTGGCCGTGGAACAGGATCTCCCCCTCCCTGATCCGTACCGGAGGGTCGGGCAGCAAGCCCATAACCGAAAGGGCGGTGATGCTCTTGCCGCACCCGCTCTCCCCAACCAGGCAAAGCACCTCGTTCGGGTAGACATCGAGCGAAAGGCCCCTAACCACATCGAACGACTCGCCTCTCGATCGGACCGAGGTATGAAGCCCTTTAATCGAAAGCAAAGGGGCGGGATCGGTTCGATGACCGGAGGGAGATACGGGTCGGTCCGTGACAGAAACCATTGTTCAGCCTCTTCTCAGCCGAGGATTGACCACCGAATACCCCACGTCGGCCAGCCAGTTGGATAGCAGGACGATGGTCACTAGGACCAGCGAGAAGAATTGCGCCACCGGATAGTCCCGGCGCAGCACCGCGTTCACCAGCACCTGGCCCAGACCGGGCCAACCGAAGATGGTCTCCACCACCAGGGCATAGCCGACTATCTGCCCGATCCGCAACCCCGCCAACGAGACTATCGGCACCAAGGCATTGCGGAACACGTGCCGGCCGATCACCTTGACCTCCGATAGGCCCCCGGAGCGAAGGGTGCGCACGAAATCCTGGTTGAGGTTCTCCAACATAGCCGAACGGGTCATACGGACGGTCAACGCCAGCCCCTCCATCGCCAGCACCACCGCCGGCAACACCAGCTGTTTGGGACTACAGCAACCGGCGGAAGGAAGCCAGCCCAGCTGGGTGGCAAACAGCCACACCGCCAGCAAGGCCAGCCAGAAGTTGGGTACCGCCATCCCGGCCACAGAGAAGGTCATGATGCCCCCGTCCCACCAGGAGTTCCGCCGCAGCGAGGCCAGCATGCCGAGCGGTATCCCCACCCCGAACACCAGAATGAAAGCCGCCGCCCCCAGGATCAGGCTATTGCGACCGTGTTCGGTCAGCATCGAGCCGATCTGGGCGTTGTTGGTGAGCGAATTGCCCAGGTCACCGGAAACCAGGCTGCCGATATAGTCGAAATATTGCTCATGGAAGGGGTCGTTCAGACCCAGCTGTTCCCGGACCGCCTCCCGATCTTCCGCCGAAGCCGAGGCCGGTACCCGAGCCGCTACCGCATCACCGCCCGACAGGCGGATGGCATAGAAAACGGCCACCGAGGACAGCGCCAGGACTATCACCATGTAGACGGTTCGAGCCAGTACCCGTTTCATTCCTGCTCCACCCCTTTGGCTTCGTGCCGGAGGCGCGGGTCAAACACGTCCCGCAGGCCATCCCCGATCAGCGACACCGACAAAACCAACAGGACGATGGTGACCCCGGGAATGGTCGACGCCCAGGGGTTGATATGAAGAAAGTTGCGTCCGTCCGACACCATCCCTCCCAGGCTGGGAGTGGGGGGTTGGGCACCTAAACCGATGAAAGAGAGGGCGGCTTCGGCGATTATCGCCACCGCCACATAGTAGGAGGCCAGTACAAGGGCGGGTGCCAGTATGTTGGGGAAAAGATGACGCCACATGATCCGAGGAGTGGACAGTCCACCGGCCCGGGCGGCTTCGACGAACTCCCGCTCGCTCAGGGATAGAACCTCGCCTCGCACCACTCGGGCAATGGCGGCGGTGTTGACCAAACCGACCGCCAATATCACCGGAAACAACCCTTCCCCCAGGCCGCCTGCGAACAGTACCGCCACCAGGATCAGCGGGAACCCCCAGACAAAATCGACCACCCCTCGGATGGTGCGGTCTCTCCAGCCGCCCAGGAACCCGGCGAACATCCCCAACACCAGGCCGAACGCCAGGGAGATGAGGGTTACTCCCGCCGCCACCATCAGGCTGACCCGAATGCCTATGAACACCCGAACCGCCTGATCCCGCCCCAGATGATCGGTGCCGAGCAGATTTCCCTCGCTACCGGGCGGGAGGTGGGTGGCGGAGAAGTTCTGCAGGTTAGGGTCGGCCCCGGAAATAGTCGGCCCGACGAAGCCCGCACCCAGCACGATCAAGCCGAGGACCGTACCGAAGAGGAGCAGGCGGTTGCGCAACATTCGGTCAAAGGTGGCCTTGATCGGACCCACCCGACGGCTTTCCTCGTATTCGGCCTGCCTCCGATCCCAGGTTTCCAGATGAGTCAGGTTCTGGTCAGTCAATTATCCATCCTTGGGTTCCCGACCATAATCATACGGCGCGAGAACGGGCGTTGCGTAACCGAGGGTTGGCGACCAGGTATCCAAGGTCGGCCGCCCAATTGCCCACGATCACCAGGGTGACCAAAACCAGGGAGAAGAACTGGGCTACCGCATAGTCCCGCCTTAGCACCGCGTTAACCAATACCTGACCCAGGCCGGGCCAGCCGAAGATGGTCTCCACCACCAACGCATAGCCGACTATCTGCCCGATCCGCAGTCCCGCCAACGATACAATCGGCACCAACGCATTGCGTAGGACGTGGCGACCTACCACCCTTAGCTCGGACAAGCCGCCCGCCCGCAGGGTTCTTACAAAGTCCCGGTCAAGATTCTCCAACATGGCCGAACGGGTCATACGGACGGTCAAGGCCAACCCTTCCATCGCCAGCACAACAGCCGGCAATACCAGCTGTTTGGGACTGCAACAACCGGCGGAAGGTAACCAACGGAGTGTGGAGGCGAAAAGCCACACCATCAGAAGGGCCAACCAGAAATTGGGGACTGCCAGACCGCCCACCGATAGGGTAGTAATCGAAATGTCTGTAAACCCGTTACGCCGCAGAGAGGCCAGAATCCCCAGCGGAACACCGAGCCCGAAAACCAGCAACAAGGCCGCTCCTCCGAGCAGCAGGCTATGTCGGCCGTGGATTATCAGCATCTCGGATATCGGCCAGTTGTTGGTCAGGGAATTGCCCAGGTCGCCTCGGAGCAGACGCCCCATATAGGCGAAGTATTGCTCGTGAATGGGGAGGTTCAACCCCCAAAGCTCGCGAAGCTGTTCCCGGGCCTCCAGCGAGGCTGTGCCAGGTTGGATCACCGCCGCCACTGCATCGCCACCCGAGAGCCGGATGGCGTAGAAAACGGCCACCGAAGACACAGCCACTATCAAGACCAGGTAAAGGGTACGCGTCACCAGGGTTCTGATAATCCCGACCGTATGAGACTGCGATTCCAGGATTAAGCCCTCCCTTTACCTCGGTAGGCGATACACCTCTAACCGTCTTTTTGGCCTAGGAGGGTGCTGAAAAATGTCCGGTTGGCCCGCTATCAAGAAACGATACCTGAGTTAGATGAAATGGCGGGACAAGCATCTTCATCTTTTTCCAGCACCTCCTATCTGCACTCCGCGAAACCAAGCAATAAGGGGCCGCATCTAACCTGCGGCCCCTTATCGTCAAATATCCCGTTTTTTCTGCCGGAAAGTCGGGGCTAGGCCTCGATCCAGGTGTCGTTGTAGTAGGGGTACAGGTTCCACACGAACGGCTGCCATCCGTGCACCTTGTTGTTGTGAACGAAGGTGGCGTTCTGGTTCATGAGCGGAATAAACGGAAGTTGTTCCGCCCAGGCCAGCTGGAACTCCGAGGCCGCAGCTCTCGCCTGCTCATCGGTGGCAGATGTCTGCCAGCTGGCAATAGCCGCGTCGACGCGAGGCTCCACGGCGTGCGAGAAATTAGGCACTGGTACGGTTGCCGACGAACCGAACAGGATCAGCACGTCCAGCGGAATCGGCCAGAGCCAGAAGAAAAGCGACATCTCAACCGAACCACGACCCGGTTGGCTCTGCTGCTCAAAAGCCAGCGCCCGGTCAACCACGTCCAGGTTGGCCTGAACCCCGACGTTGGTGAACTGGGCCTGAACGGCTTCGGCTACCGACTTCTGGGTGGTTTCGTCCTCGACCAGGTAGCGGAACTCGAAGCGCACACCGTCTCTGGTGCGAACCCCGTCGCTCCCCATCACCCAACCCGCCTCATCGAGCTTCGAGTTGGCCAGATCAACATCAAACTGGTTGAACTGTTCTACCGCCGGTTCATAGTTCCGGTCGGTGGTGGGGAAGGGGCCGTAGGTGGCCGCGCCGTTTCCGAACAAAATGGCCTGAACCATCCCCTCCCGGTCCAGAGAGTGGGAAAGGCCTTGGCGGGTGAGACGGTCACCGAAAAGCTCCTCGTAGTCACGGTTCATCGACAGGTGGTAGCCCGACCACTCCGGATGTCGGATAACCGTCAGGTCCGAGTTGGACTCGAGCCGTCCGATATCCTGGTGGGCCGGGTTGATCAGGGTGTCGATGTCGCCGTTCTCCAGCTGGGTGGCCCGTTGGCCGGCTTCGGTTATCACCGTCCACCGGATCTCGTCCAGATAGGCCTTACCCTTGTTCTCGAAGAAGGGGGTAAGCGACCCGGGATAGTCTTCCCATCTTTTGACCAGGACATGACTTCCGGGGACCCACTGCTCGTGAGTGAACGGACCGGTACCGTCGACCAGCTCGGTTCCATAGATGGAGGCGGCGTTGATGTTTCCATCCGCACCGATGGAATGCTCCTTCCAGGTGTTGATGTTGACGATCCGCCAGTAGCCGGTCTTGTGTGGTCCAAGAGCACCCACCCAGGGGTTCTTCATCTTCATGACCACCTCCGAACCATTAGCCTCATAGGTGTCTACCGGCGAGGCCAGGCCGGCGATGAAGCTGTACTGCTGAACCCCACGGTAGAACTCGGCCACCATCTCGGCGTTGATAGTCCCGCCGGAGTGGGAGAGCTTGCCGTCCGGGATGGTGAAGCGATACTCAAGTCCGTCATCGGAAACGGAAAAATCCGAGGCAAACTGGGGCACGGTGGCACCACTGGGGTCGTTAGACAGGATGGCCTCGTAGATGGCGAAGAAGGCCGGGTCATACCAGTTGGTGGTAAGAGGGTCGTGCTTGGAAACGTCCCGGTTATAGCCCTCCCGTAAAGTACCGCCGGACCGATCGTCCATCATGGCCTCGGTGGTCGCCGGGGTGTCGTCCATGGCCTCGGTGGTCGCCGGGGTGTCGTCCATGGCCTCGGTGGTGGTCGGGGCGGCGGTCGTGGTGGTGGGCTCTTCGTCATCCCCGCAGGCCGCCAGGATAGAAGCCGCGGCTGCCACGCCGATTCCGGCCGCACCCATGCGCTTCATAAACTGCCTGCGCCCGATCTTTTTTGCCTTGTACTGTTCGGTGAGATCGTTTACCTCGGGACCGAGGTCGGTCTCCAACCAAGAGTCGCTCATATAAGTATCCTCCTTGCTCCGCACGGACTGGCGCTCGGGAACTATCTTATCCTGTGATTCCACAAGGTGTGGCTTAAACACCAAATAGAAAACGAAAGGTAAAAAAAATGGAGAGGTTTCTGGTTACAGGATCGGCGGGCTGCCTGGGTGCCTGGGCCGTACACGAATTGGTACGGGAGGGAACCGAGGTGGTTACGTTCGATATCAGCGATACACCCCACCGGCTCCGGCTGCTGCTCGATGAAGACGAACTGAGATCGGTTCGCTTCTGCCTGGGCGATATAAGGGATACCGAGTCGGTCGACCAGGTTGTAAGAGAGAACCGCATCACCCACATCGTCCACCTGGCCGCCCTACAGGTGCCCTTCTGTGCGGCCGATCCGGTCAACGGATCCCGGGTGAACGTGACCGGAACCCTGAACATCCTCGAGGCCAAGCGGCGGTCGAACGGACAGGTCCGAGGAATAACCTACGCCAGCTCGATCGGGGTGTTCGGACCGGCCGAAATGTATGAGAACGGGATGGTCAATGACCACTCTCCTGCTGCTCCGGCCACCCTATACGGAGCCTACAAGCAGGCCAACGAATGGACCGCCCGCATCTACGCAGCCGACTGGGAGATGGGGTCGGTGGGGCTTCGGCCCTCGGTTATCTACGGCCTGGGACGCGATCAGGGTCTCACCTCGGCCGCCACCAACGCCATGTTGTCGGCCGCCGCCGGGGCGTCAGGTCACATCACCCACGGAGGGACGGTTACCTACCAGCACGGCCAGGACATAGCCCGCATCTTTATCGCCGCCGCCCGACTGGAAGCCCGCCAGGCCCTGGTACATAACATCGGAGGGCCGGTCGCCCACATCTCGGAGGTAGCCTCCGCCATCGACACCGCCGGCGGCGGAGGAATCGAGACCACCTACGAGGATGTTCCTTTCCCGCTTCCTTCTTCCATCGACGGTTCCGACCTGGAACGGATTATCGATATCCCTCATCGCCCGCTCGAGGAGGGCATCGCAGGAACGGTCGAGGACTTCCGACGCCTGCTCGCCGCCGGGCTGGTGACCGCTCCGGCATCGACCGGTTAGAGGGTGCTCTCAAACCTTTACTTCTGAATAGCCCTTTAAAGGGGGTAGACGACGCCGCTTTTTTGCGATACGTAACGGGTTGCAACATATCAACCGTTACGCAAAGGAGTCGGAGTGGTACCCGAATTGTCTTCCATCACCCATGGTGATTCCACCATTGAAATCGAGATCCAACGAAGTAGTCGTCGCACCAAAACGGTAGAGGTAATCGTGACGTCCGCCGGGGTACAGGTTAAGGCCCCCCAGAACGCCCCACTGTCGGCCCTCCACCGAATAGTGCGTACCAGAGCCACTTGGATTCTGGACAAAATGACCCACATGCAAGATACGGAGCGGGCCGGACCGGGTCTGGGCCAAAAGATGCCCTATTTGGGACGATCCTTGCCGGTCGACTATGAAAGATGCGATTCGTCACCGCTGGTGAGGATCGAATGTGACGGAACCCGATTCAAGGTGACCATCCCGCAGAAAACCGAGCCCGGATCGATCATGTCGCAGATCGACCAGGCCTTCGTAGCCTGGTACAACGCCCGAGCCTGGGAAAAGATCCCTCTCACCGTGGACACCTGGTGGCCACTTATGGGCTACGGGCGGAAAGGAAGGGTTCTGATCCGCGATCAGAAGCGGCGTTGGGGTAGTTGCGCCAAAGATGGGACCCTCCGATTCAACTGGAGGGCCATCATGCTGGATCAGAAGCTGATCGACTATGTGGTCGTCCACGAGCTGGCCCATCTCCGGATCAGAGGCCATCAACCCGATTTCTGGAACCTAGTGGCCCGGGCACTTCCCAATGTGAACGACCTGCAAGACGAAATCAGCAAAGCCGTCCCCCGCCTTCCGCTCTGGAATTGAGGGTGATCGGGTCGGCGGCTAGGAAACCGTCACCCGATTAGAGGGATAGGCGGACCGAAAATCCTGCACTGCGTCCGGCGACCAAGTGTCTGCGAACGGGACCACCAAATTGACCCTGGACTTTGTCTCGCAAGGTCTTCCCTGCCCCACCATCAAAGTGGTCTTCACTCCTCGGCGGCGCAGGACATAGCTGTAGACGGTGCTGTAAAGAGCATGGTTGCAAACGCCGGTGTCGCCCTGATCGTGGCTGCTCAAAAGGGCGAACACGTCTTCGAGGGACTTAGCCTCCTCCAGGCGGCGTTGGGCGGAAGCCATCCGATCCTCGGTGGTTACCGTGTCGTCATTCAAAGGATGAATGCCCAGCTTGGTATGGTGATTGGCGCGGGCGGTCGGCCTGCTTAAAGGAAGCACCGCGCTGCGATGGCTGCGCACTTCCATCGCCGCCTGATCGTGGGTGTCGATCAAAACCAGGTTCCCCCACAGATAGGGCCGAGCCGCCACCGCCTCCTGCACCGCCTCGACACCCGACCAAACATCCGACCCCTCCCGGAGGGCGATCTCCACCAGGTCGTCATAGTTGGCGTGGTCGGGAAGGGTTCGCACATTGGAGTCGCACACCAGCAGTCCGGACGAGTTGGCACCTATCGAGAATCCTGAGAACACGTCCGCATCCGGATCCGTACCGGCCCAGGTGACAATACCCTCCACCCCGAACACATCCGGTTCGAGAACAATTCGATCATCGAAATGACGTCGACCAAAGTCCTTGTTCTTGAACAGCAGGTAGTCGTCGGTACCTAACCGCAGGAACCCGGTGGTGCACACTTCCGATCACCCCTTTCTGCGGCAATCTCGAAAACTACGGTAAGGGATTGTAGGTGTAGAGAGCCGATTCGGTATCGTTGGTGACATGAAATCGGTTTTCCAAGATCGAGCCGACCGAGCCGAGGTCGAGCGTCTACTGGTTCGTTATGTGAGTGTCAACTCGGTTAACCCGGCCATAGATGGCGGAAGCGGTGAGTCCGACCTGGCCAGATTGCTTTACACCGACCTCCTGGAGTGGGGATTCGATACGGTCAGAGAACCCGTCCATGCAGGCGGAAGGGACAACATCCTCGCCACCTTGCCGGGCCGAGATGGTGCCCCAATCGTGATGTTCCATGCCCATCTCGACACGGTGGGTTTGTCCGGCAAGGCCACCGACCAGGCCGTTTCTTCGGGAGGAAACGTATATGGACGGGGAGCCTGCGACACCAAGGGTTCGCTGGTGGCGATGGTCGAGGCGCTCCGGTTGCTCCGTGAAGTGGACGTAGACAAGCGGGCCACCGTTGTGCTGGTGGGCGGGATCGATGAGGAGGTGGGCGGCTCCGGTGCACAGCAGCTGGCGGCAGCCCATCCCGAAATCGAAATGGCGGTGGTGGGCGAACCCACCGGCCTCGAGATTGCCACTGCCCATAAAGGGGTACTGCGATTCGAAATCGCCACCCAAGGCAACCCGGCCCACTCCTCCAAGCCCCACCTAGGACGTAACGCCATCTACGCCATGGGCAAGGTTCTAGACGCCCTGCAGGAAAAATATCTACCGTCCTTGGACCCGATAGGACATCCTTTGACGGGACCGGCCACACTCACCGTCACCACCATCCGAGGAGGGACCGGACACAATGTGGTGCCGGCCGAATGCGTTATCGGGCTGGATCGGCGGGTCATTCCGGGCGAAAACACCCCCGATCTGCTTAAAGAGTTCGACCGAGTTCTGGATGAGGTGGATGCGCCACTGGTACGCAAGGACCCGATACTGGTTACTACTCCCCTCGACACGCCTTCCGACGCTCCGGTTGTGGAAGCGTTGACGGAGGCGCGTCACACCATCACCGGAAGGGATAGCCGGCCTATCGGTGTCACCTACGGCACGGACGCATCGGCATTCGATCCGGCCGGGATAACCTGCGTGGTGTTTGGACCGGGCAGCATCGACCACGCCCACTCCGACGAGGAATGGGTGGAGATCGAAGAAACCGCCCGCGCCGCCGAGATCCTGGCCGAAACCGCCCTCCGACTCGCCTAAGGCCCTACCCGGCTATATAGGAGGGTAGGGCCGCCCTTCGCCGCGCTCGATTCACAGGAATAGCCGGACGTAACGCATTCTCCCAGATCAGGCCACCGTTTTACCTCTTTAGTCAGGGCTTGAAGGAGAGATAATCTTGTGAATTCCTTTTTGAGAATGACAAAACCCTTTTGAGAGTGAGAAAATCTGTCATCTCATTTTACCCTATTTAACATTCATCTCAGGTATATTGGAAACAATCGAAGTACAGAGCCTCGCCAAAGCGGACACCAAGCTATAATTGACCAAGGAAGAAATATGGATATCGGCGCAATCATCACTTCAGTCCTCTCCTACCTGGGTGCCCTGGGCGTGCTCGTCCTGTACCAAGAAACCGCCCGCCGCAAGGACATCGAGAGCATACGAACCGAAATGCAAACCGGATTCTCCGAATTAAGAACCGAAATAGCTGATCAACGGACCACCCTCGACAACGGACTCTTCGAAATCCGAACCGAGATGGCCGCCCAACGCGAAGAGGTAAATACCCGACTCGCCGAAGTCGACAACCGAATGAGCGAAGTCCGAACCGAAATGAACACACTACGCACCGACGTCGACAACCGACTCGGCGAAGTGCGAACCGAGATGAACGGCGTCAGGGGAGAGATGGGTGCTCTACGCACCGACCTGACCACCCGGGAATCCACCCTTCGAGGAGAAATGCAAAACGGTCTCAAGGAGCTTCGAGGCGAAATAGCCGCCTATAGGCCCCGGCCTGAACCCCAGGGGGAGGGAGAACCTCAGGATAAGGAAGCAGAGGCTATGTCCGCCGCATCAAAAGCGGGCTTATAGTACCCAGGAAAGGTAACAATACATGTCTGACACCAATCAACCCCAACCAAGCCCCGAACAGAAACCCGAACCCTACGACAAGGTCTACGCCTTACGAATATTGCCAGGTAACGGCCCGATTGATCCAGAGTTGGCGGCCTCACTGGAAAAGGTGTTCGAAAACGCCGATAAGGATCCGGATAGCTTTCGCAATAACCCGGCCAAAAAGAAAGCCGCCCTAGAAGGCCTCGGCAAGCTACTCGAAGAGTGGCAAGCCGAAAACGGTGCCTTCACCGAGGAAGAACTCGCCTGGGCCCACAAAACCCTATACGGCGAATGACCCTCATCCTAGACACCGGCGCGCTCATCGCCGTCGAAAGTAGTGACCGTGAAGTGTTATCCCTACTCCAAGAGGCCTTCTTGAACCACGAAGAAGTTCACGTACCGGCCGGTGTCATCGCCCAAGCCTGGAGAAAACCGGAGCGGCAAGTTCTACTGACTCGTACCCTCAAACAATGTAAGGAAATCCCGCTGGACGGAGAAACCGCCCGATCCTGTGGACAGCTCTGCGGTAAAACCCGAACCGACGACGTGATCGATGCGTCAGTAGCAATCGCCGAAGCCAAGAGGTTCCCTGGGGGAGTCACTCTTCTCACCTCTGACCGACGGGACATGCAAGTGCTGCTTTCCGTCTCCGGTATCAGCGTGGATCTCGTTGATGTCTGAGCCAACGGCCTAGGCAGTGAGGATACGAAAGAGCCGTGGCATAGAGATTGCAGAAATCGTTCCCTACGGAACAAGGCCAGCTTATAGATCCCAGGAAATGGTAACAATTATGTCTGACACAAATCAACCCAAACCAAGCTCCAAAAAGAACTCCAAGCCCTACGAGAAGGTCTATGCTATACGAATATTGCCTGGTAGAAGCCCGGTTGATCCGGAGTTAGCCGCCTCCCTGGAAAAGGTTTACGAAACCAACGCCCGCGACCCAAACCGATGGCACAATAACCCGGCCAAAAAGAAGGCTGCCCTAGAAGGCCTCGGCAAACTACTAGACGAGTGGGAAGCCGAAAACGGTGCCTTCACCGAGGAAGAACTCGCCTGGGCCCACAAAACCCTCTACGGCGAATGACCCTCATCCTCAACACCGGCGCTCAGATGTACGGGGTACAGCGGTGTAATGAGGTTTTAGCCTCTACTAATTATCAGAAAGATCGAATGCAGACAAGACGGCTTCTATAGTACGAGTGTCCCGCAATTTGCAGACAACATTTGGATTAGAGAAAAGACCTTTTGCTCTGTAACCCCGTTCCTTAGTTTTGAGCCACCGCACCGGCACAACCATCTCGATTACCTCAGGATCATCTGAGATTGCCCCCTGCTTCCAATCCTGGCTCAAGCCCGGTTGATCCATGAGTAACTGGCTCTTACCATTTTTGACTTTGGCTTCTCTCCCCGGGATCATCGGGCCGGTAACCTCACCGATTCCTACATACCCCTGTTTAGGAACATAGGCGAAAACCCGACTCCCCGGTTTAAGTTGACCCAGCCGTTTCCAGTACTGCGATCCGTGCCCGGCATTAAGGAAGCCGTACTTACGGGCAATTTCCCAGCGGCCATCTTCCTTACTTCGGCCTAGAACCACATAGAAGTCACGGCCATTCCAGGAACGACTTTTGCTGTGTGCCATTTCAACAGACATCGACACCCTCCTTCATCAGTTCGACCTCAGAATACCTACCTGTTCCAGCTCGGTATTAACCCGCCTCTTACAACCTGCAACGTGATTCCAGTTAAGAGGGGTTGTCAGTTCCTGTTTTCGGTGAATGTGGAGCACGCCGACTACCCAAAACCGTGCTACAGATTCAAAGTGTCCGAGCCAGCTTCTATAGTATGAGTTTATGTCGATTCTTAATAAGAACCCCGCTGGTCTCTACAAGATATTTCCTCAGCCTCTCCTAGGGCTTATGCTTGCAATAGAGCAAGGCACCCTAGGCCTTCCTGAAATACAACGGCCTTTCGTCTGGAAGTCCAGTAAAGCTCGCGATCTTCTTGACTCAATGTACAGGGGTTACCCGGTAGGAACATTGCTGTTCTGGAATACAGGTGCCAAAGAAGGTATGAGACAGATTGGAAATGTCAAGGAAAATGTACCTGCTACAGCAATAGTTGATGGTCAGCAGCGACTTACATCTTTATATGCGATCATGTCAGGCAACCCAGTTTTAGATAAGAACTTTCAGCATAGAAAAATACGGGTTGCCTTTAGCCCGACTTTAGAAAAATTTGAAGTAACTAACGCAGCTATCCAAAAAAATCCCGAGTATATTCATGATATTGCCAAAATATGGGATGATTTTTTTCACGCTCAAAACAAGTTTCTAACTAAACTTTCTCATAGCCTAAATAGAGAACTATCGAAAGAAGAGACTAGTATCTATCGAAATCGTATAATTAAGGTAAATGAACTACAAAAATTTGATTTCCAAGTTATTGAAATTAACGCCCAAGCAGATCCCGCGGTAGTTGCAGAAATCTTTGTGAGAACTAACTCCAAGGGCGTAGTTCTCAATCAGTCGGACTTCATCCTTACTTTGATGTCGGTTTTCTGGGACAAGGGCAGACGAGAATTGGAGGACTTCTGCCGACAGGCTACCGACCCAAGAGGTAAAGGCCCCTCTCCCCGCAATCCCTTTATTGATCCCAGTCAAACACACATGCTACGGGCAGTTGCAGGTCTAGCTTTCCGGCGCGGAAGGTTAGAAATGGTGCACAGTCTTCTGGGGGGCAAGAACCTTGATACCGGAGAGGTCTCTGAGGAAATACGAGAAAAGCATTTTGATATTTTTGTAAGGGCGCAAGAGGAGGTTCTGGATCTCACCAACTGGCATGAGTTCCTGAAATGCCTGACCATGGCAGGTTTTAGGTACCGTCGGATGCTCACCTCGGAATTGACCCTTATTTATTCATACGTCTTATGGCTGATAGGTATGCGTGATACCGATCTTGATAAAAAATCTCTACAAGTATTAATCGCTCGATGGTTTTTCATGGCCCACACCACTCGTCGCTATACCGGATCTCCAGAAACAAGACTGGAGGCTGACCTCGCTCGAGTGTCCGAGGCTGGCAGTGATGGAAAGGCCTTCCTCAACAAGCTGAACCAGATTATTGATCTGGAACTAACCAACGATTACTGGACGATTACCCTTCCTAACGATCTCAATACCACCGCAACAAAATCGCCGGCGTTATCTGCCTATTGGGCCTCTCTAGTGCTGCTGGACGCCCAGGCACTATTTGGTAATCTGCACGTTAGAGATCTCCTCAACCCCACAATTACCCCGCCTAGATCATTGGAACGCCACCATCTATTCCCTAAGGCCTATCTAAGCAGTATTGGCGTCAGACAAAAACAATGGAATGCCATCGCCAACATGTCCTTCGTTGACTGGCCAGAAAACGCTTCGATTGGTTCAAAAAGCCCTGCTGAGTATTTACCTTCTCTGAAGAACCGAATACCTTCCAAGCAGTGGGAGCAACAAGCCTATCATCACGCCCTTCCTTTCGGATGGGAACAACTTGATTATCATTCTTTTCTTGAAAAACGGCAAAAACTGATGGCAAAGGTAGTTCGTGAAGGATTCAGTCGTATTGATCAAATTTTTAATTATAGTATACCTAATTATGATAAAACAATTAGTGAGCGGTCTGTAGGCGACCTGATAGAAGCTGGAGAATCCCAAACATTAGAGTTCAAATCGACCGCCCGATACAACCTGAAGGCTGCCAGGCCTGATAAGAGAACGGAGCACGCCATTGTAAAAACGGTGTGCGGGTTCCTCAACTCTGATGGTGGAATATTATTGATTGGGGTGGATGATGAAGGCAGGGTCCTAGGACTCGAAGACGATCTAGCCACCTTTTCAAAGTCCAACCTGGACCAATATGAACTCTGGTTGCGACAGCGTCTGGAGGCAGACCTGTCCCATTCAACTGCAGGTGTTTTAAAAGTTGAGTTCCCGGCCATTTCTGATCGCCGGGTGTGCAAGGTTTCTGTAGAACCGGCAGGGTCTCCCGTTTTCGCGAAGCCAACGGAGGGGAACCTTCCTAAAAACGACTTCTGGGTAAGAAAAGGCAACGCCACCAAGCAGCTGTATGGAAATCACCGCCTTAACTATATCAAAGAACGTTGGAATTAGACAGGCTATTCTAAGGTTAACTACTATTAAATTCTTACTACCGGTAGGGTGACTTTGGTGGGGTAGGAGCGGTTGTGTAGGACGGTTTGGGTGGCGGGGGTTGCGTCTAAGGGGCCTTCGGTTAGGGGCTTGGCATCGGTGTTTAGGTTTCTGTCCCACTGTGGGAAGTCGGAGCTTGCGATGTTGAGCCTAAGTCTTGATCCGGCACCTACCCGGGCTCCTACCGGGCCTAGTTCGATCTTGAACTCGTAGACCTTCCCAGGGGTAAGCAGGCGGGGTTCCGACAGGGATTCCCGATAGCGAGCCCGGATGATTCCTTCCTGCAGGTTTACGGAGGTACCGGATTCGTCTACCACGCAGAGTCGGGCGCAGAAGTCCGTGTCGGGGGCGGTGGTGGCGGCGTAAAGGGTCACCTCCACGTCTCCGATCAACTCGATGTCCGCCTCCAGCGGATCGGAGGTGTAGACCAGCACCATTCGGGAGACCTCGGCCTGGTGCTGGTCGGCGGGACCCATCGGGGTGATGCTGTCGAAACAGCAGGAGTGGCCCCCCATAGAAGGAACCGGCACCCCGGGTTCGTTGATGAAAATATCCGGCGGTTCATCACCGGGTGCGGAGCGATCCAGGGTTCCGTCCCCGAACTTGGAGTTGGCGCTCCCGTTTGAGTGGATAAACCAATCCTCCAAGACAGCTTCTGGAGGAGGCCAGGAGTCGAACTCCCGCCAATCTCCGTCCAAGGTGAAGACAGTAACCCGTTTATCCAGCACCCCGGTTTCCCGACCTTTCAGGGTCTGATCGAACCATCTGATCAGCCAGTCGTCGATCTCCATGGTGGAGGGACCCTCCGACCCGAGTCTGCTGACCGGCGTCCAAGGCATATGAGCCCACGGACCAACCAGAAGTTTCTGATTGTCCCTGGTGCTCTGATCGTGACCCTCAGAGGAAAGCCCCACGAAGTTCTTGACCGTGCCGGTGAGAAACACGTCATACCAACCGGCCACATGCAGGCCAGGAACCCTGATCCGGCTGTAGTCCTCGTCGATGCTCCATCTCCTCCAATAATCGTCGTAGGAGCAGTGTTCGACCCAGTCTTTGAAATAGGGGACATAGTCGGTCTGAAGCGGCGGGTAATCGGCCACCGGCAGGGTGTGATACCAGTTGGGGGCGTTGCCCAGGGCGGCGGACAAGCCGATATATGCTTCCAGATCACCGGCCCGCTGGGCGGTTTCCAGCCCCAACAAGGTAGCCCAATAGCCGATGAAGGCCAAGGAAAAGGCCCCTCCGTTATAGGTCCAGCCGTCGTAATACTGGGAGGCGGTGAAAGCCGGGGTAATAGAGGCCAGCGAGGGAGGTGCCATTACCGCCGCCAGCAGCTGGGTGGCACCCACATAGGAGAAGCCGGTCATCCCTACCCGACCGTTCGAACCGGGTAGTCGGGCCGCCCACTCCACCGAGTCGTACCCGTCGGTCAGCTCGTTCTTATACGGGTAGAAATTACCCTCCGACGCGTACCTTCCCCGACAGTCCTGCACCACCACCATGTAGCCCTGAGCGGCAAACCAGGCCGGATGGGCACTGCCAAAGGTGGGAACACCCGACCGTTTGTCGTAGATGGTACGGGTCAGCAGAACCGGCAGTTCGGCCTGGGGTCGAGGGCGATACACATCGGCCCGTAGCCGGATTCCGTCCCGCATAACGGCTTCCACGTCCCGCTCCACGGTTACGTCAAGGCCAGGAAACTCCATCACCGGTGCCTGATGATTTCGAGCCAATCCGACCTCCTGTATAGAGCGTCTCGGAGCCGCCCCCCTATGCTACTTGATTAGCATTTCCGCGGAAGGTTCGGCTCTTTTAGTCCAGGAGGCATCAATGAGCGAGTTCAGGCAGGACACCTATTACGAGGAGGGCTCCGATGCGGGCGGGATGCCCACCGCCCACATAGAGGAGTTCCTGGGCAGTCCCGACAGCACCTGGCTGTTGAAACTGGCCTTCCTGAAAGAGGACGGCTGGCCGATGGTGGTGCCGCTCTGGTACCAGTGGGACGGTGAAGCCTTCTACGTGGTGGGGCGCAAACGATCCCAATGGGTGCACGACCTGAAACGCAACCCGCAATGCGCGGTCTGTATAGAGGAGCCGGCCCATCCTCGCATCCGCAAGGTCTTGGCCCAGTGCACCGCCGAAATCGTGGAAGGACCGGCCAAGGGTGAAGGTTCCCAATGGGTTCCGGTGGCCGATGAGATGGCTACCCGCTACACCGGCCCCTCAGGCCCGGAACAGCTGAAGGCGTCCTGGGATTGGGATCGCTATCTGGTGCGCCTGGTGCCACGCAACGGCAAGCTGACCACCTGGCAGGGAGCGGATTGGGCGCTCCGTTATTTCGACTCCGGCCAGCGCCCCGACCTGGAGGAAAAAGCCCGAAAGCGGGAAGCCGGATCCGGGTGAACCGTCTAGCGGATAGGGCCGTCTCCCTCCCCCGCTCTGAGATAAGGGTTCTCTTCGACCGGGCCGCCGCCCGCGCCGACACCATCCGCCTGGAAGTCGGCGAGCCCAGCTTCCCCACCCCGGCGCACATAGTTGCCGGTGCCTACGAGGCCGCCCGTGCCGGACACACCGGATACGGACCCAACGGGGGGCTGATCGAATTGCGGGAGCTGCTATCCGAAAAGGTGGAGAAAGTGGACGGTTTTGTCGCCCATCCCGAACGGATAGTGGTTACGCCCGGAGGAATGAACGCCCTTTACTCCACCTACTTCGCCCTGCTCAACCCCGGCGACGAGGTGCTGCTCCCTACGCCAGGGTTCCCCAACATGGACGGCATGGTCGGCCTCCTTGGAGGGAATCCGGTCTTCTATCACCTAGAGGCCGCCGAGGGATACCTGCCGGATCCGGAACGTCTCGAACGCCTGGTCACCGGCCGGACCCGCATCTTGTTCCTGAACACGCCTTCCAACCCGACCGGGGCGGTGTTTCCGGCCTCCCTGATGCGCGACCTGGTGGAGTTCTGCAATCGTCACAACCTGTGGCTACTTTCGGACGAGGTGTACGACGAGCTGGTGTTGGACGAATCAAAGGCCCATATAGCGGCGGGAATATACGACGAAGAGGACCGGGTTATAACCGTCTACAGCTTTTCCAAGGTCTACGCCATGACCGGCTGGCGGGTCGGATATGCCGTAGCTCCTCCGGCGGTGGCGGACCTGCTCCGCAAGCTGCAGGAACCGCAGGTGTCCTGCCCGAGCACCATTTCCCAAAAGGCGGCCGTCGCCGCGCTGCGCGGGCCGAGAGAGCCGATCCGGGCCATGCTCGACACCTACCGCAGGCGGCGCTCGGCGGCTATCCGGACGGCAACTTCTGCCGGGCTGGAAGTTGTCGCCCCGGCCGGAACGCTCTATATGCTGGTGGCGGTCCGAACCCGGGGAAGGTCCATGTTCCGGTTCGCTCTTGACCTGCTCGACAGCCAGGGGGTTAGTGTGGCCCCCGGCTCGGTTTTCGGGCCTGGCGGCGAAGGATATGTCAGAATCTCCCTGGCCGCACCGGAAGGGCAGATCACCGAGGGTCTGGGGCGTCTGGCCGAAGCATGTCGTCAGGAGGAGTTGGTACACACATGAACCTGAGCGAAGCAGAGAATCGGCTGCTCTCCTACCTGGATGCCCGCGCCGATGAGGTGCTCGAGTTCGCCCGTGAGCTGATACGAACCCCCTCACCTAATCCGCCCGGCGACGAAAGAGCCGTAGCCGATCTGGTCACTTCCCAACTGGCCGAACTGGGCATCACCGCAGTCGAGCGGGTGGGTAAAACACCGGAGCGTCCCAACCTGATCGCCCGTATTCCAGGAACGGGCGGCGGCCCCAAGCTGATGGTTTCCGGTCATTTGGACACCAAGCCGGCCGGTGATCTGGAAGCCTGGAATACCGACCCCTGGGATCCGGTCTTGGAGGATGGACAACTTATCGGGTTGGGATCAGGGGATATGAAAGCGGCCCTGGCGGCGATGGTCTATATGATGGGGGGGGTCAAGAAGGTAGGGCCTTTGGCGGGTGATCTGGTGGCCGTGTTTACCGCCGACGAGGAGGCGGGATCGTTGGTCGGTTCCAAATGGATGGCGGAAAACGGTCTGCTGGAAGCCGACGTGGCCTTGATCGGTGAGCCCAGCGGCGTGGAAAGGGAGTGGGAGTCGATCCATCTGGTGTCACGAGGTGCTGCCCTGTTCAAGATTCGTATCACCGGCACCCAGATGCACTCCTCCATCTCGGATCGGATCAAAGGAGTGAACGCCACCGTCCAGATGGCCCGCCTCATAGATCGGATGGATCGGGACCTTAAGAGCTACCTGACCTATGAACCGCATCCGCTCTGTCCGACCGGGCCCACCGTCAACGTGGGGGTTATGGCCGAGGCCGGGGTGTTTTACGGTGTGTATCCCGGCAACGCCGAGTTCGCCTGCGACGTTCGAACCCTGCCGGGCATGGAGGAAAGGCAGATGATCGAAGACGTGAACCGTTTTCTGACCGCGGCCATGAACGACGAACCCGACCTTCAGGCCGAGCTGGTGTGGGATCTGATGGTGCCGGCCACCGAAATACCCGCCGACCAGCCTCTGGTGCCGATCCTGGCGGCGGCAACGTGCGAGGTGTTGGGTCATGAGCCCCGGCTGGACGCCTTCCCGGGTGCCACCGACGCCCCTCACTTCCAGCTGACCGCCGGGATCCCTTGTGTGGCGGCTTTTGGTCCGGGAATGCTGCCCAGAGCCCATAGCCCCAACGAGTACCTGTCAGCGGATAGCGTGGCAGCCGCGGCTCGGATCTACGGCCTGTCGACCCTCCGTTTTCTAGGTCTACCGGGATGAGTCGGCCATGAGTATTGCAGCTGCCGAACTATGCGCCCGCTACCGAAAACTCTATGTACCGGCGGTTTGCGATGCCCTCTACTGGATGGGTCTCCCCGAACAGGTTCTGCCCAGCTACCTACGTCCGCTCTTCCCCGAGCAACGGATTGTAGGACTTGCCCATACGGTCGAAGGAGCCCCCATAGAGCCGCGCATCGGGCGAGAACCCGGTATTGAGCGGATCACCTCCTATCTTCAGGTGTTCGAGAACCTCACTCCGGACAGCGTTCTGGTGTCGGTTAACCCGGATACCTATGTGGGACATCTGGGAGAGCTCTGCGCCAACTCGGCACTACAACACGGCTGCGTAGGGGCCATTCTGGACGGCAACCTGCGCGATATCCAGGGGATTCGGGACATCAGGTTTCCGGTTTTTTACCGTGACCTGTCGCCTCTCAACGCCATCGGTCGCTGGGAGATGGTCGCCTCTCAGGTTCCGGTAACCATCGGTGACGTAACCATCCATCCCGGCGATGTGGTACTCGCCGAGTTCGACGGCATCCTGGTCGTCCCCCGCCAAGACGCCGAGCGGGTTCTGCTGCGGGCGGAGGAAATAGTCCAAGCCGAAGAGTTGGTGCGCCAAGAGATGAGAGAAGGCGAATCACCTCTAGCGGGCCTGGAACGCCACGGATACATCTAACCCTCGTCTCGGCTCGCCATCCTGATGGCTTCGACCAGGTTAGAGGCGGTGGCTATCTCCTTGCCGAACCGGTCGATGCCGGCCTTGGTGGCGGCTACTCCTACGAACCGGCATCCGGCATGGGCGGCTGCTTCGGCATCCCAGGAGGAATCGCCGATCATCACCGTTTCCGATGTCCCAATCTCCAGCAGTCGGCAGGCTTCCAATACCTGATCGGGGGCGGGCTTGGGGCGCAGATCCGCTCGGCGGGGTACCACCACCGGAATTGACACACCGTGGTGGCGGAGGGCGGCCCGGGCCGGCTCTTCGGCCAGAAGGGTCACTACCGCCCGGGGGAGGTGGTCGGATATAGCCATCGCCTCTTCCAGGCGGGGCATGGGATGGGATTGCGGGATGGCCCGGAGCTCGTGAACGGCAATAAGATCGGAAACCTCTTGCCATCGATCAGTCCCGCTCAGCGCCACCAAGATCGACATGCACCGCCGGGTGGGTGTGTCCCAGTCGGTCGCCGGGGTATCCGCATCCTCCCCTACCTCGACCAACGCTTGGACTTCGGTGAGCGCCGCCCCGTAATCTGTGTAGGTCTGCAGATCCACCAGGGTGCGATCCAGGTCGAAGAGCAGGGCTTTCATAAGCTGTATCAGCTCGGCGGAAACATAACTACCCGCCTGGGAGCGATCTTGACTATGACCCGTTCGGTGGTGATGGGATTCGGGTAGCTGTCCATCCCCAGATACTTATGGGCCAGGGCATCTATATGGGACCGGGCTTCGGGTCCGGTGACCGTGCCCGCCACCTCACCTCGAATCTCTACGAAGTGCCACGGGTTGCCGCGCTCCGGAATCATTACCGTCGCCCGACCGTCCCTCATCAGGTTCTGATACTTGGGGCGATGGATTTCGGTGTTGATCAGCACATGATCGTCGTCCGCGTCCACCCACATCATGTGGACCTGCATTTCCCCGTTCGGCATCATCGTCGCCAGGGAGGCGAAGTTGGGTCCTCGGGCGAGCTTCAGCACTATTTCGTCCAGCATGATGAACCTTTCTCAAAGGGTAAGGGAGGGAACAATGTAACAGTAGCCCGCAGGTGCAGAACCCGATCTGGTAATGGGCTCAGTGGCCCGCCGATTCTCGAATGTGCTTATACAGGGCGGTCCAGTCCAACCGGCCCATCCCATGCTCCCGAGCAGCGGAATAGGACTCCAATGCACCGGTGCCGGTAGGGTGCGGAACCCCCGCTTCCTGGCTCATCCGCAGGGCCAATCCCAAGTCCTTATGAGCCAGATCGATCATGAACCCGGGGGTCAGATCATCGGCCAGAACCTTGGCCGGATAGGTGGTAGACAGATGACCTTGCCCGGCGGTGGTACCCATCAGCACCTCGATGACCTTCTGCCGGTCCAGCCCTTCACAATCGGCCAGGGTAAGGGCCTCGGCCAGCACCGCATTGGACACTATGGATACATAATTGTTGATCAGCTTGGTTCTTATCCCGGCTCCCCGGGGACCGCAATGGATCACCGGATCCCCCATCAGCCCCAGCACCTGCGAAGCCAGATCGACCTCCTCTGTGGTGCCTCCCACCATGATGAGCAGGGTACCGTCCTCCGCATCCCGGGAGGTCCGGCCCACCGGAGCATCGATCATTTTCCGACCTGACTCGGCCAAACGGTCGGCGATGGCATCAAAGTGGGCCGGCAATCCGGTGCTCATATCGATCAGCAATGCGCCGGAATCCAAGGTTCGGGCCACCCCCTCGCTACCGTGCACTGCCTCCTCCACATGGCGTCCGGTGGGGAGCATGGTTATGACATAGTGGGCATTTTCAGCGGCTTCGGCAGCCGAAGACGCCCCTTCTGCCCCATCTTCCACCAGGCCGGCCACTGCTTCGGGACTGATGTCGAAAACCCGAACCGTAAACCCTCCTTTGATCAGGTTCCTAGCCATTGGAGCTCCCATCACCCCGACCCCGACGAATCCAACCCGGTTCATAACTGCCTTCTCCTTGCCGAATCATTTTGCGCTTAATCGTGAACCCCGCCGACCGGCCATGATACGGACGGATATGTCCGAGCAGGGTAGGTGGAATAGAATAAAACCCGATGCGCCTATTCGACACCGACCTGGCCGCCTACGGAACCTATCAAGGGATAGTCGACCATTTCGAGTGGGACATCCCGGACCGGCTGAACATCGCCTCCGAGGTTTTCGACCGCTGGTCCAACGACAGCCGACGGATCGCACTCTATGTCGAGCGGATGGACGGGGGCCGGGATATCTGGTCCTACCGAGAGCTGATCCGGCTCGCCAAACGATACGCCGGCTACCTCACCTCTCTCGACCTGGGTCGTGGGGATCGGATCGCCCTGGTCATGCCACAGGGTGCCGAGCTGGCCGCCCTCCATCTGGCGGTCTATTCGATAGGAGCGGTCGCCCTCCCCATGTCTGCCCTGTACGGGCCGGAGTCCTATCGCCATATTCTCGGCGACTCGGGGGCCAAGGCGGTGGTAGTGGCCGAACGCTACGCCGCCGATCTTCGACAGGTAAGACCCGACCTGCCGAGCCTTGACACCATGATTATCTCCGGTTCGGCCCGATCCGACGAAAGATCGCTCTCAGAGGCGGAGGATTACCCAACCAACTTCTCGCCTGTTAACACCTCCTCGGATGACCCGGCCATGCTGCTCTACACCTCCGGTAGCACCGGCCATCCCAAAGGTGCACTCCACACCCAGAAGATCATCGAGGGATACCTGCTCACCTTCAAGCTCTTCTTCAACATCCACTTTGACGAATCCACCGTTTTCTATACCCCGTCCGATTGGGCTTGGGTAGGCGGTCTGCTGGACATCCTGCTTCCGGCCCTGGTATTTGGACATCCGGTGGTCGCCGATGAGCAGCGCTTCACTGCCACCAGGGCCTTTGAGGTCATATCCCGCAACGGGGTAACCCATGCCTTCCTCACCCCCACCGCCCTCAAGATGATGGCCCAGGTTCCCGAGCCTGGCCAAACCTTTGACTTTAACCTTAAGGTTATAGCCAGCGGTGGGGAGTCGGTAGCCGATGAGCTGCACAAATGGAGCGATCTGGAGCTAGGGGCGGTAATCAACGAGTTCTACGGCCTGACCGAGGTGAACCATCTGGTAGGGGGATGCGAGGCGCTTTGGCCGGGGCGACCGGGCTGGATGGGACGGCCCTATCCGGGCCGGGAAGTGGCTGTGCTCGACGATGACGCACACCCGATCGAGGCAGGCGCTATCGGGGAGATAGCCGTAAGACCTGGTGATCCCACCCATATGCGTGAGTACTGGGGCAATCCGGACGCCACCGCCGCCATGCGCAGAAATGGTTGGGTCATGACCGGCGACCAGGCCACGGTCAACGAGGACGGCTATATACGTTTTCTAGGCCGGGATGACGACATGATCGCCAGCGCCGGATACCGGATCGGACCGGCCGAGGTGGAGGAAGCCCTGGTCCGTCATCCCAAGGTGGCGGAGGTGGCGGTTATTCCCTCCCCCGATCCGGTCCGCGGCCAGGTAGTAAAAGCTCTGGTGGTGCCGGCGGAAGGGGCGCACGCTGACGACTCCCTGGTCGCCGAGCTCCAGAACCAGGTCAAAACCCGGGTAGCCGCCTACAAGTATCCCCGTATAGTCGAGTTCGTTTCCGGCCTTCCCAAGACCACCACCGGCAAGATCAACCGAAAACTGCTGGCCTCTCAAGAAATCGAACCGGGCTAAAAAGGGTGCGGGTCTCGGTCGGGCCGTCTGATAGAAACCCACTATCCGTATGAAGGATCGGTCCGATCTGACCGATTTGCTTACCGACCAGACTTTTCAGGCCGACCTGGCCAAGATAGCTTCTCAAACCGATCGCACCATAGAGCAGGCCAATCGCGCCGCCCGGAACCATTTGCGTGAGATGGCCGGGGATATCTCACCACGGGTGGCGGGGTTTACCGGAAGATTGGCCTGGTGGATATGTCGCCGTAACTACCGGACTATCCGCTTCAACCCGGAGGGGCTAACCCGTCTGGAGGGTTTGGAGGGAAAATATCCGGTCATTTTCCTGCCCTCCCATAAGTCTCAGCTCGACCACGCCGTCCTCCACCATCTGATGTGGAAAAACGGACGAGCCCCCAACTACACCGCCAGCGGGATCAACCTGAACTTTTTCCCGCTCGGATCCCTGGTCCGTCGTTCGGGTTCGTTCTTCATCCGCCGCCAGATCGGCAACCGCCCCGTCTACAAACTGGTGCTGAACGCCTACCTGTCTCATCTGCTGGAACAGAGCTATCCGGTGGAATGGTATATCGAAGGAACCCGAAGCCGGACCGGTCGGCTGCTACCCCCCTCTTTCGGTTTGCTCTCCTATGCTGTCCAGGCCCTGCGCAACCAGCATTGCGATGACATCTACCTGGTCCCCACCTCCATCGTCTACGACCTGGTGGAGGAGATCCACCCCTACGTTTCGGAACAGTTGGGTAAGCCCAAACGTAAGGAAACCCTGGTCTGGCTGTTCAAGACCATTCTGAGATTCGGCCGGCGATATGGGGATATCCACGTTCGTTTCGGCCCCCCCTTGTCAATCGTCGACCGGTTCGCCGCCGACTCGGAGGTCGACCGGAGAAACCAGGTGGAGGCCTTGGGAACCGAGGTTTGCTCCCTGATCAACGCGCTAACCCCGGTAACGGCACCGGCCTGGGTGGTTGCGACTCTGCTGGGACTGCCAAATGGTTCCGCCCTTTCCTTGCCGAAACTTGCCGAGAGGATGGCCGAGCTGGTTCAAGACGCCGAACGACGGGGGGTGCCGATGGTCGACAACCTGGCCGAGCAGATCCATCCGACCAACCTGGAAACCGTTCTGAGCCGGCTGTCCCGCCAAAAGCTGGTAGAGGTAGACCGCAGCAGGGGGTGGCGGATTACTCCTAACCGACGCCTGGCCGCCTCCTACTATCGCAACGCCATCGCCCATCACTATGTGATCCCGGCGGCGGCAGAGATCGCCATCGCCCTCACCGGTAAAGCCTCAAGGGAGGAGAGATTGGAAACCTTCAACCAGGGCTTGAAGACCATCCACAGCCTGTTTCAGACCGACTTTTTTCTTCCGGAATCGAGCGTTTTCTACAAACAGATCCAAAAGGAGTTGACCGACCGGATTCCCGACTGGGAACCACGTCTACTAAACGGAGCAAGCACCCGCTTATTACAGGAGCTTTTTCCCCACCGGGCCCCCTGGGCGCTCCGCCATTTCGTCGAGGCCTATTGGGTGGCAGGCCAAACGCTCGCTGAGCCCCCTTCCACTACCGAATCCGATCCAACGGTTCTGCTCCATACGGCTCTCGATAAGAGCCACGCCTATGTGAAGCAGGGGCGGATTTCAGCCGAGGCGGCCTCCCTACCGTTGCTCTCCTTGGGGCTGACCCGACCCCGGAACCAGTCTGACCAACTCGGAGCCATACTGGAGGCCATCCGATCCCTTCAACAAGAGTCCCCTCCCCCCGAACCCTAGGACCGAACCTAAACCACCGTTTTCTGCCAAGAAGTGGAACGTTGACGGAGGCGGGCTAAAACTGTTTCGACTTCCCTCTAAGATTCCTATCCATGTCCTCTCCGCCCTCCGACTTGGTGCTCGACCTGCATTATTGGATGCGGCTTACCCGAACGCTGGATAACCAATTGATCGCCCTATGGAAACAGGGGCGAGGAGTGGGAACCACCTTCAACCAGCGCGGCCACGAGGCGATCAGCGTGGGGGCCGGCCTGGCCCTGGATCCTGATGACGTGGCCGCCCCTCTGCATCGGGACCTGGGATGTTTTCTGGTTCGGGGTATGTCACCCCGCCGGCTGATGGCCAACCAGCTGGGACGGGCTACCGGAGTCACCGGCGGACGCGATGGGAACCTGCACGGATGCGGGGACCTGTCCCTCAACCTGGTCGGGTTTATCAGCCACCTCCCCCAGACCATGCCGGTGGCTCTGGGGGCGGCCATGTCCTTTTCCTACCGTTCCGAGCCACGGGTGGCGCTCACCTTCGTGGGCGATGGATCATCCTGCACCGGTGTGTTCCATGAGTCCCTCAACCTGGCGGCCGTCAGGAGAGCACCCTTGGTGGTAGTTCTGGAGAACAACCAGTACGCCTACTCCACTCCCCTCCATCAGCAGATGGCCATCGACCGCCTGGCTGTCCGTGCCAAAGCCCACGGGATGGACTCCGACACCGTTGACGGCAACGATGTGGAAGAGGTGCACAGAACGGTAAAGCAGGCCGTGGATAAAGCCCGCCAAGGGGGTGGTCCCACCCTTATCGAAGCCGTGACCATGCGGATGCTCGGGCACGCCATCCATGACGGTGCCGAATATGTCCCCCAAACCCTCCTCGACGACTGGGAAGACCGCGATCCGCTCCGGTTGTATGAGGAGAAACTCGTCTCCCGGAAGCTGGTGGATGAGGATTACCTGGCTCGGGTGGAGGAGAAATGTCGGGAGATCGTGGCCGACGCGGTCGATTTCGCCGAATCCAGCCCCTGGCCTGATCCCAACACCGTTTCCGACCGGGTATACGCCGGATAGCAGCCTTATGGAAGGATCATCTAACTCCGCACCCACCCTGACCTACATCGAGGCGATAACCGATGCCTTGCGCACCGAGATGCGACTGGATCCCGACGTAATGGTGATGGGCGAGGACATCGGGGGCCGGTTCGGCGGGGCCTTCAAGGCCACCAAGGGTTTGGAAGACGAGTTCGGGAGCAGAAGGGTGATGAACACACCAATGACCGAGCTGGCCTTCATCGGAGCGGCCACCGGAATGGCCCTGATGGGTCTCCGTCCGGTCATCGAGGTGCAGTTCGCCGACTTCATCTCCACCGGATTCGACGCCATCGTCCAGTACGCCGCCACCACCCACTACCGATGGGGGGCGGCGGTTCCCTGGGTCATCCGAGCTCCGTCCGACGGAGGGATCCGGTCAGGCCCGTTCCACAGCCAGAACCCGGAGGCCTGGTTCGTCCACACCCCGGGCCTCAAAGTGGTCGCCCCGGCTACCCCGGCGGATGCCAAGGGATTGCTGATCGCCGCCATAAGAGACAACAACCCGGTTATCTATTTCGAGTCCAAGCCCCTATATCGGAGCCTACGTGGTCCGGTCCCGGATGGCGACGATGCCACCCCCATCGGCTCGGCTCGTATTGCCAGGGCAGGTCACGACATTACGGTCATCACCTATGGAGAAATGGTTCGTCAGGCGATGGCCGCCGCGGAAGAATCGGCCCCGCAGGTTTCGGTGGAGGTAATCGATCTCCGTACCCTGAAGCCACTAGACAGGGACACGATCATCGCCTCGGTTCAAAAGACCGGTCGGGTGGTAGTTGTCCATGCCGCCAACCGGCTGGCCGGCATTGGTGCCGAGATTGCCGCCGACCTCTCCCAAACCGCCTTCGAATATCTGGACGCCCCGGTCTATCGCCTGGGAGGATTGGACGTTCCGGTGCCGTTCAGCCCCCCTTTGGAAGACGCCTATCGCCCCGATGCCGACAACATCCGAGCCGCCATAAAAGACACCCTCAACTTCTGATATAAGGTTAAACTTTCTGACAATTTGTATAAAATTTTTCCACCAAACTGTATAACAAAACTCCC
>VXMP01000029.1 GCA_009841075.1 Acidimicrobiia bacterium
GACGCTTACTCTGGACACTTCCAAGGTTAGACCCCCTTCCCAGCCAATCGAGCGGCACGCCCCTAGGTCTTGGTCACGGCTAAGCGATTTAGCAATCGTTCTGACCTGGCTGTTACGAGCTTCCACTGGGATTGCAGTTGTCTGTCGGTCAGCGCAGTCAGGTCTTCCCATTGGCGGGTGTCCGGCGAAAGCTCCACGTCTCCTCCAAGCAGGCGTGCCAGCCCTGCGAAGGGGTAGCCCTCGTCTTTGATCATCGCTTCCAAGGTGGTGCTGCCCGGCCGGGGGGTTCCCTGACCGAAGAGGTTTTGCTGTCTTGCCAACCAGAGGCAGATGGCGTGTTCGAGCAGCTGTATTCCCTTTTCTCGGAGGGCCGACCGCTTCTCTTCTGCTATCCGTCGTGACTTTGTTCTCTGTCGGCTTGTTTCTGTGGCGACGCGGTCTTGGAAAGCCTGTTCGGCCAGATCGACAGCGACGGGTTGGCGTTTCTCCGCAAGAAGGCGTCGCTGCAGTTCGGAAAGCGAGTGGACCAAAGCCGCCTTTTTGCCGTTGCGGTTCTGGAACCATCCCACCCGTCGGCGGCCTGGGTTGGTTTCCAAGCGTCGAAGACCGAAGGCCGAGGGCCGGAGCTCAGTCGTTCTCGCGGACAATTGCGCCAACTGTTCGTCTCCCAAGGTCAGGAAGTGAAGGGTGTCGGGGTGCTGGTCGGCGAGTTCCGGCCTGAAGGTCACTGACCGGCCTTCCAGGAGATAGGCGCCGTCCAGGTCCGCGTCGGGGCGAAAGAGGCGACCGAAGGAGTGAGATCGGGTGTAGAAGGCCTCCAGTTCCGATGGGGTGGCCGGTGGGGCCGGTTCGGGGTGTTTATCCGCCTCCTGTTGGTAGCTTTCCAGGTCAAAGACTTCTTCGTCCGCCTGCTCGATCTGAGCTTCGAGCTTGGCCAAGGCGGCATCGAGGGCAACGTTGCGCTGTGGCGGTGATTGCAGGGCCAGGTCTCGGATGGTCTGCTCCACACTGTGCAGGATGGGCTGCAACGGTCCGACCACTCCCTTGAACCAGTCGATCCGGTCCCGCAGCCGTCGGTATACCTGGGCTTCGATAGTTCCTTCCAGAAAGTAGCTCCAGATGTTCACGGCGTCGAACCGCTGTCCGATCCGGTCCACTCGGCCGATCCGCTGTTCCAGACGCATCGGGTTCCATGGCACGTCGTAGTTGATCTCCACTCCGCAGGTCTGCAGGTTGAGCCCTTCGGCCATGGCGTCCGTGCCGAGAAGAATCTGGATTCCTTCGTCTTTGAACTCCTGTTTGATCTCTTCCTTGCCCACTCGCGCCCAGCGTCGCCCATTCCACCGCTCTCCTCCCCGGCCCGAGTAGCAGGCGACCCGCCGCCCATACACCGCTGAGAGCTTTTCTCGGAGGTAGTCCATGGTGTCGGTGAACTGGGTGAAGATCACAACGTTGGGTCGCACGGCCAGGGCATTGCTCAGGTCTTCTTCCAGTTGGGCGTATTTGGTGTCGGTTCCCAATTGGCGGAGGGAGTGAAGAAAGCTCTGTACGTATTCGACCTCTTGGGTTGCGGGAGAACCACGGTCATCTTGGAAAGACAGATCTTCGCTCACATCGGCGCCCAGGTCGTCGTCCTCCCAGTCCTCGGCCGTAATGCCGAGGTCGGCTGCTTGGCCCTGCAAGAAGTCCAGTCTTCGGGACAGGCTCTTTTCCAAGGCGTGAAACGAGCTGGTCAATCGGCGCCGGTATACGGTCATTACAAATCCCAGGCCTTTGCGTTCCGCCTCGTATTTGCGGTAGAAGTGGGAGATGTATTCCTCTACCCGGTCATAGAGGGAACGTTCTTGAGGGGTCATCTCCACCCAGCGGGGGTCGGGGAGGCGTTCGGCCAGGTTGTCGGGCAGCAGACCCTTCTCCTGATAGGTGCGCAGCAGTTGCCGGGTGTGCCGGTGCATGCGCCGACGCAGCGGGGTCAGATGGTGCAGCATCTTGAGCATGGCGGCCTGTTGTTCAGCCTCTCGGAGTGAGGCGATCCGAGCCGGTGCGTCCAGGAGTTGTTTCAATCGATCCGCTCCGGCCCATCCCAGTTCCGCTTCGAGGGCCTCGTCGAGCTGATCGTGGATGTTTCCTCCATGACGGAGTTCGTCCCGAGCCATCTTGGCCACCAGCCGCCAGTTCACTTCACGCCACTCTGTCGGGGCTCTTCTCAACTCTTGGAAGTATTGAAGGAAGTTCTCACCGGAGGCTCCCCAACGTCCGGGAAGGCCCAGTTGGATAAGCAGATCCCACACTTCCACCGGATTGACCTGCATGGGAGTTGCTGTCAGGAGCAACAGCCCCTCGGTCTTTTCCGCCAGGCCTCCGGGGAAGTCATCGACCCCTTCCAAAAGCTCCAGAAGGCGGTTGGGTCGCCGGAGGTTGCGGTTGAGGAAGTCTTTGCGGCGGGCGTGGTGGGCCTCGTCGATCACCACCAGGTCCCACTGTGGCCCTTCCCATAGAGCTTTCCGGCGTTCGGCTCTGCGGGCCAGTTGGCTTGACATGATCATGATCGGCGCCGTGTCCCAGGGTGGGGCGCCGTTGAGAACTTCGATGCTCTCCTGTGGTCCGGCGCCATGGAGCAGGTCGTGGCCGTCGTATACGGGAACGGTCATTCCGAACTTTTCTCGGAGTTCTCCCTGCCATTGCAGGCGCACCGAAGCGGGGGCGAGAATCAAACACCGTCGGACCTTTTGGGAGAGGGTGAGATCGCGGAGGATCAATCCCACCTCGATGGTTTTGCCCAGGCCCACCTCGTCGGCCAGCAGATACCGCTGGGGGAATGTGGCTATCACATCCTGGGCGACTCGACTTTGATGAGGCCAAGGCCGGACCGCCGCAGTCTGGCCCAGGCGGCCATCCATGCCCAACATATGGGGAACGTCGGCCAGCCAGGCGGCGATCACCGCTTCCCGATCGATATCCAGGCGCTCTTCTTTCTCTCCTTCTTCGGGATCCCTCTGCGGGACCTTGTCAGTTTTGTAGGCGAGCAGCTTCTGGCGAGCCGCTTCCGGGATAGACAGCGTGGTCCACTTCGGATGGCGACCTTCCCACAAGCGACGAAACGACTCCTCTACGAACCGCACTTGGCTCTTTGTCCAATCGCTGTCCCAGCTGATGCCGACCGAGAATTCCTCGAAGTTGTCGATCCACCCTGCCTGGGTTTCGTTGTTGCTGCCCTGCCAGGAGACCTGATCGCCTCTGTGGTCGGTAGCGATGCCGTTCTTGACGTGGAAATACCCACTTCCGTGGCGAGGCAGCACCACTTTGATGGTGAGGGTGCCTGCGGCCACCATCCAGGCCAATGCTTCCAAACGCCGTTCTTCGATGTCGTTCGAGGGCCCTTCAAACATGGACTCCAGGCGGTCACGGGTGATGTCTTCCAGTGCAGCGCCTTGTCTAACCGCGTTGACGTCCTCTGTGTGCAACTCCATCCCCACCAGGAGGCGCATTTTGCCGTTGTTCTGGATGAGCCGGGCCAGCCCCCGGGCAGCCAGCGAAAGGCTGTGGGAGGTGAAATATCCGGCACTGCGGTCTATTTGCTTCGCCAGAGACAGAACGGGGATGTAAAAGGAATGCAGGGGACCGTCCGAGGTGGAGTAAGCGGATCGCAGTCCGAGGCTCTGGAACCCGTCGGTGGTCTGCGATGGTGTTGACCCGTCACGCATTTGATTTGGCCGAAAGTTCAGGAGCCGAGGTCAAATCTGGTCTGGGTCGGCTGTGGAGCGGCGGAAGGGTCTTCGGGGAGTTGCAGATCAGGAAACAACACTGCTAACCCGTCCAGGTCTTCTGCCTCCGAGCGGGCGAAGGCCCTTTTGATCTTGGTGCGGGGAATGGCGTTGATCAGGGCTTGCAAAAGGGCGCGGAATCGGCTGTCTTTACCCAGGCGGGTGCGGCGCAGAAATGCCTCGGCGCCGGAGATTCCGTCTTCCCGGTGGGCCACCATCAGGGCATGAGCCGCGTCGATCAGTCGGTCGAAAGAGTCGCTACCGGGGTCGGCCAACCCTTTGCGACGGCGGTGGATGGGCTCTTGAAACTTTACGTTGGAAGCCTTTTTGGCCACTATTCGGAGCGGTCGCAGGTCACGGTCGAGGTCGGTTCCCAGGGCAAGGGCCAGTTTGCGGGCCTCGTCGTAAGGAAAGGCCCCTGCTCGGAAGGAATCCCAGGCCAAGAGGTACCAGTCGGTAACGGGGTCGAACTCCGCTTTGCGGCCCGAGAGCATCCCTTGCAGACGAAGTCGAGCCACTTCTTGGCGAGCCAATTCCAGAGCCTCCTCGGGTCTGAGCGCCATTGGTTGGCCGGTGTCAGGGTTGACTTCGGAGGTGTATACGGGCCACTGGCGGGAGATCACCGAAAGAGCCGGACCAAAGGTCGATATGTACAGGTCCACCCCTTCCACGCCTTCGGCCCGGAATCGCTCGGCTCTGTTGCGGGCGGCCCGGCGGACCTTGGGCGCCAGATCGTCCCACCAAGTAGGCTCGTCTTGGGCGACCCGTTTGCGGCAAGAAAGGAGGATGGTCGAGGCGGAAGCGGCCTTTTTGGCCTGGTGAAGGGAGTGTTCCGATTCGGTGTGAATCGGCCAGGAGGCCTCGATCTGAAACCCGCTCTCGATCAGGGACTGGCCGAGGGTGTCCCACGCCTCGGTCTTCTTGTGATTGAACATCACTGTCAACACCCCGTCGTCGGAGAGCACCCGGTGAGTTTCGGCGAAGATTCGGGTCATCTTGGCCTGGTAGTCGGCCTGGGCCAGGCGACGAGAGTTCTTCTTGTCCAAGGCAGCGAAGCGGGCCGGGTTGGCCACCGCCTCGATGGCCTTCTCGGTGAGTTCGGTGGTGAAAAACTGCGGATACAGATGTCCGGCGGTGCGTTTCAGCCACACATAGAAGAAGTCGGACAGTTCCGCATATTGGACGTTGTCATAGTAAGGAGGGTCCATGACCACCGCCTGGACACTGCCATCAGGAAGGGGAAGGTCGGCGGCGTCCCGATTGTGCACCGTCACCAGGTCGGCGGCCCGTTCAGGCCGATCGGAGAACAAGGCATGCCGGGAAGGGTCGATCAGCTTGGCGATCCCCCGGTAGGCATCGCCTATCTGGTTGACTGCCCATGGAAGAAGATTGTGAACGCCGTCGAATTCGGCGAAGGACCATTTGAAGGAATAGTCATGACGGTCGAAGACGTTGACGATCTTTATTCGAGTTGGGTCCCACCGACACCTTATAGAATCGTGGCTTGCGGCCTTGTCGACCGCCATTGCCAGGTAGGCGCCGACTGCTGCGGCCCGGCCGGAGTCGAGATCCTTTTCCATTTCGGTCTGAAGCCACCGCAATTCCTCCACCGCCACGCCCATCACCAGCAATTGCCGGGAAGAAAAGAACTGCCTCCACTTTGACATTCCGTAGTGGTGGGGACGCATGTCACTGGCCACCTCAGGAAAGTCCTCATTTGGAATCACATCTTCTATCAGCCAGCGGTCGATCACCTTTCCCAGTTCGGTCCCGGCGTCAGCAAGAGCTTGCTGGTCTTGCCGGTCGGGTAGGCGAAACACAAGGTCCCTGCCCTTCTTGGCGGCGATGGCATACAGCTGCGATCCCATCCGCCCGGCCTGCGCCTCTGCCTTGATGTGATCACCGGAAATGGTGGTGTTCTTCCAAGGCGACCGACCCTTGCCCCGGTTGACGGTGCCTTGGTCGGGGTCGAAGTCGATGTCATCCCCCTCGACAATCTCAAACACGCAGTCGTCCATCTCAGGGTCAGCGATCAAGCGGACGGCTGCCTTGTGTTGCCCTTTGCGAAGCCACCAGTTGGGGCTGAGGGGCACCGGCTTTCCCGTCTCCGGGCAGGCCACGGTCCGGGCGTGCAGGTAGGCGTGGATCGACTCTCCCGGTTGTCGGGGATAGAACGGACCCAGCCGCGTTTTCACTCGGTCGGCCCAGATCCCACCCCAATAGGTGATGTCATCGGCCAGATCCGGACCGTACCGGGCGGGGAGGGTAAGGGTCCCTTGCAACACGAAGGAGGCCACCGGGTTCAGTTCGTTGGCTTGGGTTGGTAGTCCGAAGCGGATGGCTTCGAAGGGAATCGACCCGCCCCCGGCGGTGGGATCGACCACGGTAGGGGTGGAGTCCCCCCAGCGGTACTCGAGGAGTTCCCTGAAGACTTGCAGGCCTTCTGCAGACGGGGCCAGGGTAAAGGCGCGGGGGCCGGCATAGGCCCGGTCCAGTTTGATGCCCGCATCCTTGGCCTGGAGGATGCGCTTGCGGTCGGCCACCGGGTCGCCGCGGATGCCCAGCAGGGTCTTGAACCATTCCCGGTATTCCTTTTCCAGGGGGAACCGGTCAAGCAGATGATCGGGCCAGTTGTCCGACCAGGCGGGCAGAAGCGACCCCAGCACAGCAGCCCGGGAAGTGGTGAGCGGACGGCGCGCCCACCAGACATGCAAAAAGTACAGCGGGGGCAAGGCGGATGATGCACCCCGTTCTCTTTGGCTTTCCACGCTCAACTCGGCGATCGGCAGCCAGGCGTCGATCAGCGACCGGTGGGTGGTCATCGGTCGCTGACCAGGTCGCGAAACGCTCGCTGGGCCCGTCTGCCGGTGTGAGGGTCGGTGCATTTGGCGTACCAGTAGTAGGCCTCGTCATCGCCCAGCTGTTCCACCGCTTCGGCCACCTCCTCCAAGCGCCGTACTTTGCGGAGGGGCCTTGTGGTCAAAAGGGCCAAGCCCAGCCGTACCCCCACCGGGTCGGACAGTTGGAAGGGTTTCCGGCGGTTTCGTTTCAGGTCAGTGGTTCGATACCCGGATGCTCGAAGGGCTTCCAGCAGGTGATTGCCCACCGAGTGCATGGGCGGACCCCACGAGCGGGTCACCCGCCGCGGCCCGACGCCGTTGGTCTCTTCCCGAAGTTCCACCCCGAAATCGTCTTGGCCGAGCGGAAAGATTCGGAGCTCAAAGGGTTGTCCGGCCCGGTTCACTCTTGGCCTTCGGCGGGTGTCGCCACCACCGCAACCCGACCGGTGTTGAGCCGCACCAGGGCATCGCGTATGCTGCCCATTTGGTTGCCGGCCGGGTCTATCGGTTCGGGAAAGTCGAGGTAGAGGCTGAGGCGACCTGAGCTCTGCAAGGCGTTCTTGGCGGTTCGACCGATGGTGTTGCCGATCTCGCGGTAGGCCTTCCAGGGACCTCGATATTCAACCCGCAGCCGGGCGTCGTCCGGCAGGTCGAAGGATGCCCGCACATCCACTGTTATCGTGGATTTGGGTAGTTGCGGCGCCGCCAAAGAGATGGCTGCCAGGTCTCTCAGGAAGTCGGGCCCACCGCCGCCGATTACAAGTTGCAGTCTTGTGAAGCCTGCCACTTGTCGGTCGCTGGCCTCGTCGGCCAGTCTCTGAAAAGCCTGAGCCGGGGCGCCTTCCGCTTCGAGCTTCCTTGGATTTCCCCCAGTGTCTGGCCGTTCTACCGCGCAGATGCATGCGTCCGGCGGGTTCTGGCACACGGGACACTGTTCGGGGAACTCGCCGTTCGGTTTGGGGCTTTTGCCGCAGATCGCAATCCCTTTGGCTGCATCGGGAAGTACTAGTTCGATGTCGTCGCTGATCTGCACCAACGGTGTCTCCGGTGACTCCTTGCTGTAGGCGCATTGCTTCTCGGGGTCGTAGTACAGCCAGGTTCCCGCCCGTATTCCATTGCGGATGGCGTCCTTGAGGAGGTTGACGTCCAGGATGATCGGCAACCCGATCCGGGTGGCGCATTCCTTCTGGAGTTGGCGAGACGTCAGCCGGGAAGCGTTGGACGGCCAGGCTTTCTGCCGAAGATAGGCCGGGGCAATCCCGGGGTCGTCGCCGGTGCGGACTTTGCCCAGTTCCCGCAGAAACCGGACCACAAACTGGGTCTGATCGCGAGCCACCGCGCCCTGCTCCTGAGCGGGCAATAGGGCCGATGCCAGTTGTCCGTTTTTCTTGGGTGCGGCAGCATCCGGATAAAAAAGCACCCGGTAAAGTCGGGTGACCGCCACCCGCAGGGTCAGTTCGGCCTGGTCCCCCAGCCCTTGAAGCTTCTTTCGGTTGTCGGGTGTGTACTGAGAAAGCCGCTGAGGATCAGAGGTGATCCGCCTGATTGCCAGATAGCGGCGAGCCTCTGCTACCGCATGGGCAACCCCCGAGGCGTCGGCGCACAGAAACAACACATGATTCCGAAACGTTCGAAACCCCTCGGCTGTTCCGGCCCGATCGAACAGGTGCTGGACGGCGCCGGGGGGGGGGGTGTTGGAGTCTGTTGTTTCGACCGCTACCGCGTCGTAGTGGGGCAATGCCAGGCGGGGCATATCGAACCGGTCATCAATGTCGGACGGTTCGGCCGGGAAGAACACCGGGCTGAAAGCACCCTTTTTCCAGATGGCTCTGATGCGGCGGTCCAGTTCGGCCTTGGCGGCTGCTCGGCCCACCAGCTGCCGTTCTTGATTTATCACCGCCGCCAAAGAGGGTTCGGTGGAGAACCGATAGCGGGTGGCGTCGGCGTGAAAATAGAAGGCCTGTTCCAAGAGCGCCTCGGTTTGGCGCTCCACCAGACCCAGATCGTCACCCGGGGTGTAGACGGCCAACTTGGCCTGGGCCGGATTGACCCCGGACGCCACCCCCTGGGTCAAAGAATGCAAGAAGACGGCAGTGGCCATTCGCCCGGCATAGGCGGGCTTGCCTGCCTGAACCTGGGAATCGTCCACCAGGGCGGCATGGGCCTTGGCGCCGGCCATCGGATTGGCGATGTCGGCCTCGATCACCTGCTTGAAGACGGCCCGATCCAACCGGCTGGTCAGATCGTTGGCTATCTCCTCGGAGGAAAGATCGACATGATGAGGATGAATCAAAAAAGTATCAACCGGCCGTTCCGACCACAACTGGCGCACCACCCGCGACAACAGCCGAAGCGCACCACGGGTCTTCTGGAAGTTGGGAATGGTGGACACCTTTTCGTTGAGACCGGTGAGAAGCTCAGGATGAAACGGGTAGCTCTCCTCGATGTCCTGGGCGTACCCGGCCGAACCGGCATGAGCGGGAAGATCGGCGTCACCACCCAACAGCTCAACTATGGCCTGCTGGTAGCAGCGAGCGGTTTGCGCCGCCGCGGCGGGATCGACCTGTTCGAAGAGACGATGCCGGACAATGGCCGAGATCTCGTTTTCTCCGGTGGGAGAGATGACATGCTCGTGCCGTGACGAGATGGCCTCGGCGTCCTTGAGGGCTTGGATTCTTTCCAGCAGCCGTTCGGTCTGAGCGGAAAAGGCGTCAGCGGAACCGGCCAACGTGTACACCACCGCCACATGATCGACCGAGGCGGCATATTCCAACAGGGCCATCAAAAACGCCACGGTCTGGTCGGCCAGGGTGCTGTCTCCAACCGGCACTCCCGCAGCAACTTCCAGATACCGGGCCATCTCATCCAGCATCACGATCGCCGGAGCATCTCCGAAGACCCTGGCCAGGGTGCTCACGCCAGGTGCGATTCGCTCCTGATCGGATCGGGCAACCTTCTCAAAGGCGCCGAGCCGATAAGCCAACTCTCCCCACAGAGTAAAAGTAGTGGCGTGCGCGTGGCGCATACCCTGAGAGGGGTCCAGGACATTGCCCACCACGGCGGCCACCCGAACCGGCTGGTCGGGAACCAGGGAAGGGTCAACGTATTGCTCGATCCCGATGGGTCGATGGGCCTGAGCGAGGTGATAGAGGGCAATCAAAGAATGCGTCTTGCCGCCTCCAAACGCAGTTTCCAACCGGATAATCGGATCGGACGACCGCCCGGCGATCCTGCTCAAGGCTTGGTCGAGAAGCGCTCGCAAACCGTTGGTGGGGAAGGTATTGGCGAAAAAAGTGGCCGGATCGCGGTAGACGAGTTCACCCCGCCCGGAAGTGACCTCCTCCAACTGAGCAGCGAACATCTCATCCCGCAACTCACCGGAAAGCACATCGGCTCGGGGCCGGGCGGCTTCAAAAACGG
>VXMP01000043.1 GCA_009841075.1 Acidimicrobiia bacterium
CCTCGAAGGCATCTACGGCATAACCCACCCCCAACCGGAAGACCCTCAAACCCCCCTGCCCATCGAAGCCGGAATACCAAGCCCCTAAGGAGGCGCTGAAAAATGCCCAATTTGGCCCGCCGGCAAGAAACGAAACCCCAGCTAGATGTAATTGCGGGCCAAGCATCCCCATCCTTTTCAGCACCCTCCTAACCCGACTCTTTGCGTTCTCCAACAAAGGGGTTGAAAACCTCTTCATCTCATTATACCTTTCCTAATGCCAAATGCTGAAAAACTATCTTTCGCTTGGAAGAAGATTCGGCTAACCTTAGGAAGGATATGGCAATGCAAAACGCAATACTAGGAATCCTAGGAGCAGGAATCCTCAGCCTACTAGGGATACTGATCCACGGAATCCACAACGACATGGACACACTGCAAGCCGAAATACGCCAGACACGAGTCGAACTCCAAACCAACATCGACGTAACCCGACAAGAGCTTCAAACCGAAATGTCAGAGGGATTCAGGCGGTTAGAGGAACGCATCGCAGCCAACGGAGAACGTATCTCAGCCAACGGGGAACGCATCGCCACACTCGAAGGCATCTACGGCATAACCCACCCCCAACCGGAAGACCCTAAAACCCCCCTGCCCATCAAAGCCGGAATACCAAGCCCTGGTGAACAATGACCATGCAAGAAGTAATTCTCGGAGCCCTCAGCGCCGTGGTAGTCAGCCTGCTAGGAATCCTGATCCAAGGAATCCGAGCCGACATACGAGCCTTGAGAACCGAGATGGCCGAGGGATTCCAAAAGCTGGCGGAAGCCATAGCAGTCAACGGATAGCGTATCGCAGCCAACGGAGACCGCATCGCCACCCTGGAAGGCATCATCAGCGTCACCTATTCCCGACCGGAAAATCCCCCTCAACCTCCCCCAAGCCATCGAAGCCGATCCCAGCTCTAGCTAAGCGCCAGCCCCGTCAGTTACCCCTTCTCAATCGCAATATCTGCCTGAACGCGAAAAAAATATCTGGCTAACCTAGGCTAACCAAATATTTAATGGTTAAATACAGGTGACTTCCTCACTTTAACACCGAAAGCCCGAATCCGCCACTTGAAAGCGGACTCGACTAACATTACAAAGGACAATGACCATGCAAGAAATAATCCTCGGAGCCCTCAGTGCCGTAGTAGTCAGCCTGCTCGGCATCCTGATCCAAGGAATCCGAGCCGACATGCGAGCCTTGAAAACCGAGATGGCCGAGGGGTTCAGACGGTTAGAGGAACGCATCGCGGCCAACGGAGAACGCATCGCAACCCTGGAAGGCATCATCAGCGTAACCCACCCCCGACCGGAAAATCCCCCTCAACCTCCCCAGGCCATCGAAGACGATTCAAGCTCCTAGCTAACCCCTAGCCCATCAGCCACCCCTTCTCAATCGCAATACTTGTCAGAACGCGAAAAAAATCCCTTGATGTATAGGCTATCCCAGATATTTAATGGTTAAATACAGGTGACTTCCTCACTTTAACACCGAAAGCCCTCGGATCTGCCACCTGGAGGCGGACTCGACTAACATTACAAAGGACAATGACCATGCAAGAAATAATCCTCGGAATCCTGGGGACCGGTTTTCTCACCCTCCTGAGTGTTTTGATCTACGGACTTCGCTCTGATATGAGCGACATGCGAGCCGACATGCGAGCCGACATACAAGCCTTGAGAACCGAGATGGCCGAGGGATTCCAAAAGCTGGCGGAAGCCATAGCAGTCAACGGACAGCGCATCGCGGCCAACGGAGAACGCATCGCCACCCTGGAAGGCATCATCAGCGTAACCCACCCCCGACCGGAAAATCCCCCTCAACTTCCTGTTTCAACCGAAGCCGAGGACCGATAGCCGGATAATTTAACCGCCTTTACAGGGGCCCGGCAGAAGTGGCGAAAACGGTGTTCCGTGGGAGGGAACGCGACCTGCGCCAAGCAGCGGTCCGGGACGAGTCCGGATCGGCGGTCATCGTGACGCTTATGTCGATGGGGGTGGCCCTGCTGACAGTGGTGTTCCTGATGAACGGGCTGCTCATGCTCTACACCCGGTCGGTGATCCGATACGCCGCCGATTCGGGTGCCCAGGCCGGTGCGCTATCAGGGGGAACAGTGACCACCTGTGCCGATACCGCCACCGCAATTATCGAAGAGCTGGCCCACTACCACCGCAAATCCACCCAGGTGACCTGTACTCGTGGTCCGGATACCACTACCGCCTCTATCGGTGTCCGGTTGGCACCCTTGTTCCCGGCTTTGGGTCCGTCTTGGAGTTTCACGACCAGAGCCACCAGCGTCACCGAACCCGTCCCATGATGACCGTACTGAGAAACCAGAACGGCTCCGGTGCCATCGAGTTGGTGCTGGCGGCCGCTTTCATACTGTTCCCCTTTGCCGTGCTCCTGCTCAGCTTCCCGGTTCAGATGGAGTATCGATCGATGGCGGACGCCGCAGCTCGGCAGGCGGCTCGGGCCTGTGCAGTGGCCTACGGGCCCACCGAAGGGCAAAACCATGCCGAAGCCATAGCCCAAATTGTTCTATCCGAGCGAGGATTGGACTCGTCTTCTGCTCTGGTGGCGGTGGACTGCCTGTCGTCTTGGGCACCGGGATCTGTGGTCACTGCCACCGTCTCGGTAAAAGCCCCTGCCTTTTCGATTATGGAGGTGTGGACGGTGGGTTCCTTGACCATGACCAGCACCTATCGAGAGCAGATCGAGCCCTATCGCAGTCTGCCCAAATGAGCCGCCCACCGCCACGTGACGAACAAGGGGCCGTGATCCTGTGGAGCCTTGGTCTGCTGCTGATGCTGTTCTTCGCCGGGGGTATGGCCTTGGACCTGTGGCGGGTTCTGTCGCAGCACGGCACCCTGAGCGGGTTGGCCTATCAGTCGGCGGTGGCCGGTGCCGCCGAGGTGGTGCCTTCTCATCTCTATCAGAACCGTCTGGTTCTGGATCCGAGCCTGGCCGAGCAGGCTGCCCGCCGGTTCGCCTTGGACCAGCCGGAATGGAGCAGCTCGATGACTATGTCCGTCACCGCCGATCCCACCGAAATCGTGGTGGTGCTGACCGATCGGGTACCGCTCACCCTGATGGCCTCGTTCACACCCAAAAGTGCGCTAACGGTGACCGTGACCGCCCGAGCAACGGCTACCGAGTTTCGATAAAGGTTACGCCAGATCGCGAAAAGTTTCTTAGCATTTCTAATTTTGTTAAGCTTTTCCATAGTCAAAAATAAATAGAACAATTAAGGTTCCCTCTACGACTTCCTATCCGCTACTTAGGGGCGGATTCGACTAACATTACGAGGAAGATGACCATGCAAGAGGTAATTTTCGGAATCCTGGGGACCGGTTTTCTCACCCTCCTGGGTGTTTTGATCTACGGACTTCGCTCCGATATGCGCGATATTCGGGCCGATATGCTGGGGATAAGACGCGAAATGGCGGAGGGTTTCAGATATTTGGGAGGCCGGATCGCCGATTTAGGAGAGCGGGTTGCCACCATTGAAGGTGTGCTGGGAGTGTCTCGACCCGTTGGTTCGGAAGGGCCGCCGCCGAGTCCTGCCCTCCCAACCGGAACTCCGGGGGAGGCCAAATCGGACCAGACCGGCGTCCAGGTTGAGAGCCTCTTAACCCGTAGTGGAGCAACTCCCCTCGCTAAATTGGGATCCGACCTATTGAGCGAGGGATAAGCGTGCGAAGTTTCGACCTGTTGATCATCGGTGCCGGTTCGGGCAACTCGATTATCGGACCAGAACACGACAACTGGGATATTGCCATGGTGGAGTCCGGACCCTTCGGCGGTACCTGCCTGAACGTGGGGTGCATCCCGTCCAAGATGTTCGTCTACACCGCCGAGTTGGCCGATCTGGCCGGAGAGGGTGAACGGTTCGGAATCCACACCCGGTTTGACGGGGCGGACTGGCCCGCTATCCGCGACCGGGTGTTCGGGAGGATCGACCCGATCGCCCAATCCGGTGGGGAGTATCGGGTGGGGATGCCCAACGTGACCGTCTACCCAACCATCGGTCGCTTCGTGGCACCCAAGCAGCTGGCGGTGGGAGAGGAAGTGATCACCGCCGAGCGGATCGTGGTGGCGGCGGGTGCCAGGGCGGTGGCACCACCCTTGCCCGGCCTGGCCGAGTCCGGCTACCACACCTCCGACACCATCATGCGGATCGAGCGGCTTCCGGAACGCCTGCTGGTGATCGGTGCCGGTTATATAGCCGCCGAGCTGGGCGGGGTTATGGGCTCGCTGGGATCGAAGGTGACCTTCCTGTTACGGGGTGACCGCTTCCTAAGACGGGAGGATGAGGAAATCAGCCGCCGTTTCACCGCCGCCTACAAACGCCGCTTCGAGGTGCGAACCAATACCCTTATCCAGGAGGTTCTCAGAGAGGGTGGCGAAGTAATGGTTCGAACGTTGGACGGAGACGGCGAAACCGTTGATCTGGTGGGAGACGAGCTGCTGGTGGCTACCGGTCGCAAACCCAACTCCGACCTTTTGGACGCCGGAGCCGGTGGCTTGGAGGTTTCCGACCGAGGTCAGGTGATAACCGACCCGCAGCTTCGGACCAACGTCGAGGGGGTGTGGGCGCTTGGCGACATCACCAACCCGATCCAGCTCAAGCATGTGGCCAACCATGAGGCCCGGGTGGTGCGACACAACCTGACCAATCCGGACCGCCCGATCACGGTGGGCCATCGCTTCATCCCGCACGCCGTGTTCAGCAATCCTCAGATAGCCGGGGTGGGGCTGACCGAACAGGAATGCATTCGCCTGGATCTCCCCTACAAAGCCCATGTTCAGCCTTATTCGGCGGCCGCCTACGGATGGGCGATGGAAGACGAAGGGAGCGCTGCCAAGGTCATTGCCCATCGAGAAACCCGGCGATTGCTCGGTGCCCACATCATCGGCCCGCAGGCTTCCACACTCATCCAGCAGCTCATCCAGGGGATGCACTTCGACCTGACCGTGGACCAGATGGCCCAAGGCCAGTACTACATCCACCCGGCCCTTCCCGAAGTGGTGGAACAGGCCCTGCTGGAGCTTTAAGGTTTCAATCGGCCGAGCCCTAACCTTTCAATTAGCCGACAATGAACCTTTCAATCGGCCGAGGCTTAAGGTTACAATTAGCCGATGTCCGGTTTGCCCTTCTACCCCCGCCACGTGCTCGGCCGATTACACGAAGCGCTGCAGGACTCACCGGTGGTGCTTATCCACGGACCTCGACAGTGCGGCAAAACCACCCTGGCACAGCTGCTTTGCTCGCCCGAGCATTTGAAGGGCCAGGGATGGACGACCTCATGGCAGTCGGACGGTCCCGAGTACACCTACATCACCTTTGACCCGGCATTATCGGGCCAGCCCCGCCCCCGCCAATGGTACGGCTGATGGGTTTTATCCGGTGGCTCACTACCGAGGGTGGCCGCCCCGTACATCCACTAGTCCGGGCCTGGCGACTGTTCGGCCTGGCGGTGGTCACCGTGATCGCCGTAATAGGGGCGGTCGGGATGCTGGTGACGCTCTGGCAGACGTAACCGGCAGATGCTACGCCCGCTAGTAGTTGGCGGGGTGCTCGCCGCCGCCATCTGGTTTATCTTCTCGGTCGACGATTCCCCTACGGTGCGGTCGGATTTCGTTACGGTACCGGAGCGGCGGCCAGTCACTACCAAACCGCCAGTGACCACTAGACCGCAGGCCGCACCGGTCGGGGCGGCTAGACGGGTACGGGACTATATGGCCGTCTACGGGATCGGGATACCGGCGGGGCTAGACCTCGAATGGGCGGCCCTGTTCTTTTGCGAAACACTGGCCGACGCTGAGCCGTCCGAGTTCGGGCCGACTATCTTCGCCGCCTACACGTACATGACCGAGGACGTCGGGTTTACCGGGTCGGAAGCGGAAACCGTCCTAGACGTTTTCGCCGCCGTTTACTGCCCCGAACAGCGTCAGAGAGCGATCGACGCCGCACCGTAGAACCCGCCAAATCGGGGAATCCGATGAGGGCCGCCGTCGAACCAGGCCGCTACCGGGCTCTCAGGGCCTAGTTGTACTGTGGTGTCCCTCAACGCCGCCCAAGACGATCCGGCGGGATTCGTGGCCGACCTACCCGATCGGGTGATCCTTGATGAGGCGCAGCGGGTTCCGGAATTGTTTTCCTCGATCAAATTGTCTATCGACCGCGACCGACGGCCTGGTCGGTTCGTCCTGACCGGATCGACCAACGTGATGCTGGTTCCCAGGTTGGCGGATTCGTTGGCGGGCCGGATGCAGATATTGCGGCTTCATCCCCTTTCTCAAACCGAGCTAGCCCGGGTCGGTCGGCACGCGGATGAGATCAAACCCGAATCCGGATTCCTGGATGCCCTGTTCGGTGGGGGGTTTGGGATGTCCAACGGCGAACGGCTCGGCCCAAACCTTCGAGAGGGAATCACAAACGGAGGATATCCCGCCGCCCTTACCCGACCTCCGGGGCGGCGGCGCATACAGTGGTACACCGACTACATCAACGCGGTGGTGCAGCACGACGTAAACGACCTGACCCGCATCACCCGACTGGATGCACTGCCCCGACTGCTGCAAGCCTCTGCCGCCCAAACCGCCCGTCTATTCAACGTGAGCCGCCTGGCAGCCCCGTTTCAGCTCAGCCTTCCGACTATCCGAACCTATCTCGTCCTGCTGGAGCGGATGTTTCTGCTGGAGCGCTTGGCACCCTGGTATAACAATCGGCTCAAACGACTCGTCAAGACACCCAAACTTCATCTGGGCGACACCGGTTTGGCCTGCGCCCTGCTCCGCATCGGCCCCGAGAGGCTGCAAACCGACCGGGTGCTGCTCGGACAGCTAACCGAGACATTTGTCTACCAGGAATTACGCCGACAGTCGGGCTGGTATCACCCCGGAGTGAGGTTCTTTCACTATCGGGACAAGGATGGTGCCGAGGTAGATGTCGTGCTGGAACAAGGAGGCGGGCGAATAGCCGGGATCGAGGTCAAGGCCGGTGCCACGGTCAGGAGCGGCGACTTCCGGGGCCTGCGAAAATTGGCCAAGACGGTGGGTGACCGGTTCGCGGCCGGGGTGGTGCTTTACGACGGAGAGATCAGCGTTGGTTTCGGCCCTAAGCTCCGGGCGGTGCCGATCCGCCGACTATGGGAGAGACCTCCCCTACCCTGATCTCTTATCGGCACCTATTTCGGGAAATGTCCTAATAGAATAGGAGAGGAGAACCAAAGACAGATACCGGAACCCGCCTTTCAATTTGGGCATTTCTGCCAGGGAGGTACAGAAAAATGAGGGAAACAGCACAAAGAGTCGGAGTGGGCCGGATATTGGGAATCGGTTTGGTGTTGATCGTACTCTTCGTAGGGGCGTTGCAGCTGTGGGGTGGGTCCGATATAGCCGGTGCTCAGGGAGAAGAGGCCGAAATCGTACCGGCAGACCAGCTGGTCGAGCAGGCCGAGGCCATGATGGAGTTGGAAACCACCGAGCTGATAGTGGAAGGGGTGGGGTCGAGACGGGTCAACTATGACGGAGCCACCGCTCGGTTCACGGTGAGCGTGTTACGAAGCTCGCCCGGCCAGGCCGTGTCGGAGGGCAACCAGACCATCAACGCCATAGCCGAGCAGGTGGAGAAACAGTGCACCACCGATGAACCGGCCGATGCCGACCATACCGCCGACCCCACCTGCATCTCCCCGAGCGGATTGCAGACTGTCGGGGTGGGAATGCATGAAGAGTTCGACTGGACCGATTCCGGTCGGGTCTCCCAGGGCTTCCGCTACGAGAACCATCTATCGATTTCGATACGAGGTACCGGATTCGCCGGCGGTTTGGTTGACCTGGTTATAGCCGGAGGAGGCGAAAACGTCCGCTTCGACAGCCTGCAGTTCACCGTGTCGCGTCGGGCCGAGATCGAGCGGCTGGCGCTGCTGGACGCGATCGACGACGCCCGCTCTACCGCCGCTTCGATCGCCAAACACCTGAACCACGACCTGGTGCGGCTGGTCAGGGTGTCCCGATCGACCTCTTTCGCCAGTCCGATATATGAGTTTGAACAGGCCCGGGCGGAGCCGGCCGCCGATGCAGCCTTCACTCCCACCCCGGTGTTCGGAGGGAGCGAGGTGGTCACCTCCCAGGTGCAGCTGGTTTACGAACTACGCCCCCGGGTTTAGGAGGGCTCCCACCCGCTCCGCATCGAGGATCTGTCCCTAACCGAGCCGGGACCGAAGAGGTTCGGGTGAGTATTGCGGCGACGGCGATCTGTGGGAGCGACCTCGCGGCTGGAGTTGGAAGGTCTGGTCAGCGGGTGCTATCCGTTCGAAGCCATCAATCAGGCGGTCACACGCTGGTACCGGACGCGCCCGGCCTAGGGGTGGAACTTGATGAGGAGGTAGCCCGACGGCACGCCTTCGATGGAGAGGGACTCCACCTGGAGATGGTCGACGATCCGGTTTACTATCGTGACCCCCGCCGGGGCGTCTAGTGGAGTAACCACAAAATGTTGGGACCAATCAAGCTGTAAGATTGGACAAAGGGATAGGCATCAGTAGTGGCCATTGACTACACGATCTTCTACAAAACTCTCCGTAATCTGGAGAAGCAACATCGCTATCTGATTGATCATCGGGGGGCCGGAACCGGATCGTTACCTGAGTTGGTACAAGAGGCCCTGGCCGAGTCGGTTATACAACGATTCGAGCTGTGTTTTGACGCCCTTTGGAAGGTGCTGAGAAGACACCTGATTGAAGTATTAGGAACCCCGGACGTTCCCGCTAGTCCTCGGCCGGTGTTCAGGATGGCGGGCGAAGCCGGTCTCCTGTCCAGCAACGGAGAGCGTTGGCAGGATTATGTGGACGCCCGGGTCAACACCACCCACCGCTACAACGAAGAGAAGGCCGTTGAGGTTATCGAGCGGATCGTCCCCGGGCTTATAGAGGATGCCATTGATCTCTATCAGACCATGACCGGCGAGACCTGGGAGTGAACGGGATCGATCTCAAACCGGATTCGGCCCGGCTGGTGGCAACCATACTGCAAGACCATGTGCCGGAGTGTGAGGTACGAGCCTTTGGGTCACGGGCAAACGGAACGGCCAGAGAATATTCCGATCTGGATCTGGCCGTAGTAGGCGACGGCCCCCTCGACCGGTCGGTATTGGGCCGCCTGCAAGCCGCCTTCGAAGAGTCCCGCCTCCCCATGCGGGTGGATGTACACGACTGGCACACCATCCCCGACCGTTTCCGCCAGGAAATCGGCCGAACCCAGGTGGTCATACAAAAGGGATCTATCGGAAGCTGATCGTCCCGATTCGGGCAAAACCGAGCCGGAAAATAACCTATTTTTCAAATTCGCCTGAACAAGTGTCCCACTCTCTGGCTATATTGCATCTTCGTGAGTTACCGCGACCCATCTTTCGGCGATGAATACGAGACCGGCGATCCGTTCGGCTGGGAAGACGACTATATCCCTTCTCCAACTCCTCCTGCGGGGGGACGCCGGCTAGGGTTCGGTGGCACCAAGCTCGTCTCCTTACTGGTTACCTTCGGGGCGGCCGCCTTTCTGATAGCGGCCCTGATAACGACCTTTGGTGCCCTGGGAAACGATCTTAGGGACCCGAGCCCGGGCTTCGGGTTGGCCCTGGCCGCATACGGTTTGGCAGCTCTCGCCGACACGATCGACCGGCGAGCCCGTGACCAAAGGGAAACCTCCGGTCGCTTCATACCGGCGGTAGGGATATGGTGGCTTGCGCTTTTGGCAGCGATCGCGGCGGCCGTCTTGATGGCCAACGGAGCGGCGCTGTGAAACCCTTCCTCACGCCTAAGGGGGGGGGGGGGGGGGGGGGGGGGGGGGGGGGGGGGGGGGGGGGGGGGGGCGG
>VXMP01000032.1 GCA_009841075.1 Acidimicrobiia bacterium
GGGGGGGGTGGGGATAGGGGGAGGTGGGAAAAATCCTTGATGCCTTAGGGCCGGACAGGGAGAATTATAGTATCGCTCTCCGCGTTTCAAACAAAATTATTTAGGATGGTGCTGAAAAAACAGGGATGGGTTGGCCGGGGCTTTCTTCTAGCAGGGATTTCGTTCCGGCTAGCGGGCCAACGGGATATTTTTCTGCACCCTTTTAGGCGAAGTTCGGTGCCACCTCTTCCTGGAACCGGGTCCACTGCTCGATCAGGTGGTCCAGGTTGTGGTAGATGAACTTCATCTCGAAGGCGGTGCAACCCGACTCGAGGTAGCGGCCGATCTCCTCGCTCACGTCTTCGGGCGACCCGATCAGGGATGCCGCCCAGATGGCGTCGAGCGTGTCGGTGCGCTCCTCCGGCGACAGATGATGGCCGGTGGTCCCCGCATAGCCCTCCTCGAAGGCCAGCATGGTGGGCTCCGCCTCGGCCTTGGCCTGCTCCATAGTGTCGGCCAGGTACACCTGGATCTCGGTTCCGGCGGTGAACCTCTCGGGGTCACGACCTCTGGCCTCCATACGCCGGTGGATGTCCGCTATCGCAGCCGGGAACTGGGGCGGGGTGATCCAGAATGACAGCCACCCGTCGGCGTAGTCGGCGATCATCTCCAGCGACTTCTCCGCCGACCCGCCGATCCAGATGGGCGGGTAGGGCTTCTGAACCGGCTTGGGATAAACCTCGGCCTCCTCTAAGTGGGCGAACTCGCTGCGGTAGGTGGCTTTGTCCTTAGTCCAGACCTCGCGCATCGCCTCGAAGACCTCTCGGGTGTGACGGACCTTGCTGCCCCGCCAGATCCCCATCACCTCGAACTCGACATTGTGGGTGCTCTTCGCCGCCCCCTGGCCGATGCCCAACTCCAGCCGACCATTGCTCAGAACATCGATATTGGCGATCTGCTTGGCCGTTCCCAGCGCCTCCCGATACGGCAGGCACAGGACTGCCAGGCCGAGACGGATGTTCTCGGTGATGCCGGCGACATAGGCCAAATTGGTCAGCGACTCCATGAACAATGGCTGGTAGTCGTCCCTCGCCGCCGCCTCCCAGTAGGCCTCACGAGAGCCGCACGATATGTGAACCGAGTCGAGAAGCTGGTTCCACACGAAGTAGTCGTGGACCCAAAGCGTATCGAATCCCAACCGGTCGGCTTCTACCGACGACCGGGTGAGTGCTTCGACCCCGGATAGTGGGCCTGCACATGTCACGCGCACGCCGAAACGGGGCTGCTTGGATGACATTGTTCTCCGATCTTGTCAGGGAAGCATTGAGCTTGGATCTGGTTCCCAACGGTGCCGATCCTGGTTCGCTGAAAGGCCCCCCGTCGCCGGCACCGGATGGGGAGATCGCGGCTACGTGAGGCTAGCAGCTTGCCTTACCGGCAACGGTTACGGTTAGTGGGGTTGCTCCGCCTATGTGGAGGTTTGGACGACGGGTCTGGTTAGGCTCCAGGTGCCGTAGGCGGCCAATACCAACCCGAACACCAGCAGGGCATTGGAGGTAGTTATTACCTCGCCGAGGACTCCGATAGCCAGGGTACCGATCGGATACAACCCTCCCCAGGCCAGGATAAGAAGGCTCATAATGCGGCCTCGCTTTTCTTCGGCGGCCAGCATCTGGACCAGTGTGGTCAGACAGGTGAGGTTGAAAAAGTTGACCCCACCCAGCCAGGTCACCAGGATGGCCGCCTGCCACACCGTATCGGACATTCCGAACACCCCCAGCCCCAACCCGAAGGCGATCGCCGCCCAACTAATGGTGTTGATGTTAAGTGGAAGCCATTTGCTGCCGGCCAGGATGGCCCCGACTATGGCCCCCAGGCCGATCAGCATGATCAGGTTGGTGAAGGTCTGGTCGTCGCCTTCCAGGTTTTTGTACGCCACGACCGGCAGAATCGCCATATAGGAGGTCCCGAACAGGGTTACCACGGCCGACAGAGACAACGCCCTGATCAGGGTGGGTCTTTCCCGCACATAATCGATGCCCTGTCGGATGCGTCCCCAAACCCCCAAGGTGTCCTGTTCCGGTTGATAGGGCCGCAGGGTGATCCTTGAAATGGCCAGCACACCGGTCAAGGTAGCAACCGTCCACAGCACGAAGCTGCCGCCCGGCCCCCAGATAGCCAGTATCGGCCCGGCCAGGGCGGGACCGCCGATCCGGGCCAGGTTGAGCCCGATGGAGTTGATCGACACTGCGCTGCGCAGATCCTCGGGGGGAACCGAATTGGCCACCGACGCCTGGTTAAGGGGGATGCCGAAGGCCATGCCCACCCCGAAGAGGAGAGCGAAGCCGAAAATCACCGTCACCGACTCGGCCCGGCCGGTGATAACCATATAGCTGATCACCCCGGCCGCCACCCCCATGCCGCCCTGGTTGAGGAGGGTGAGATGTTTACGGTCAAAGCGGTCCGCCGCCACACCGCCGAAAGGGGTGACAAGAAGCATGGGGAGAGTGCTGAAAAAAGACAGCAGGCCCAACATCAGCGGGCTGCTATCGGTGAGGCGTGCTATCAGTATCTGGAAGGTGAGCAACCCTATCCAGAAGCCGGCCCGATAGAACAGGAGTCCGGTCCAAAGCACCGCAAAGCTGCGGTGACGAAAGGCTCGAAAAGGAGAAGAAGAAAACCGGTTTGTAGGCTCGGAACCTTTGCGATTGCGGTGACTTTTGGGGTTTATAAAACGGGTTAAACGAAGCGGCAAAACAGACCAATCTAGACCAGGAAATCCGGTGCCGACCTACTGCGGCGGAAGTTATCCAAGCCTAGCAGGGATTCTGGCCGATCAACGGGTGGCCTCCGTTTGAGTCTAACCGTGCAGTCACCCTCTCCAGGTATAGTTGCCGAGGTTTATTCGTGCTCTATATAGGAGGGAACCGGGTTCGTGGACCGTCCGGCACTTTCGGCTTATCCACCTGTGGAGCGTTGGGACGACTGGGAGGAATACGACGCCAAAGCCTGGCCGAAACGAGTCCGGCGGCGTTACCGTCTGGTGCCCACCACCTGCTTCAACTGCGAAGCCGGCTGCGGACTCTTGGCCTACGTCGACAAAGACAGCGGGGAGGTCAGGAGGTTCGAGGGCAATCCCGAGCATCCAGGCTCCCGGGGCCGCAACTGTGCCAAAGGGCCGGCCACGCTCAACCAGATGTACGACCCAGAACGGATCCTCCACCCGCTACACCGCGTCGGGGACCGTGGCGACGGCAAGTGGGAACAGGTGGGCTGGGAGGAAGCCCTGGAAGATATCGCCGGGCGGATCGGAAAGGCCTTGGCCGAGGGCCGCCATGACGAGATCATGTACCACGTGGGTCGTCCCGGCGAGGACGGGTTTGTGGAGCGGGTGCTCCGGGCCTGGGGGGTGGACGGGCATAACAGCCACACCAACATCTGCTCCTCAGGGGCGCGCACCGGCTACGCCATGTGGATGGGCTACGACCGGCCCTCCGCCGACTTCGCCCACGCCCGCTTCATCCTCCTGCTCTCCGCCCAGCTGGAATCCGGCCACTATTTCAACCCTCACGCCCAGCGCATAATCGAAGCCCGCCAGGGAGGTGCCCAGGTAGCCACTATCGACCCTCGGCTTTCCAACACCGCCTCCATGTCGGACTTCTGGCTGTCGCCCTGGCCGGGAACCGAGGCGGCCATGCTGCTGGCTATCGCCTCCCGACTCCTGGAATGGGACGCCGTCGACCACGACTTCGTGCGGCGCTGGGTCAACTGGGAGGACTCTCTGCAAGCCCGGGCACCGGACCGGGATCCCACCTACGAGAACTTCGTCGACTTGCTCAAGGAAACCTACCGCCCCTACACGCTCGACTACGCCGCCGAGGAAACCGGGGTGGAAATCGAGCGAATCGAAGCCGTGGCCAAAGGAATCGCCGCCGCCGGACACCGTTTCGCCTCCCATACCTGGCGGGCGGCCGGTTCCGGCAATCTGGGGGGCTGGCAGGTGGCCAGGTGTCTGTTTTTTCTGCACGTCCTGACCGGTTCGGTCGGCACCAGAGGGGGGACTTCGCCGAGTGCCTGGGACAAGTTCAAACCCGAACACTGGAATACCCCACCACCCTCCAACCAGTGGAACGAGCTGATCTGGCCCAACGAGTTCCCGCTCAGCCACTACGAAATGAGCTACCTGCTACCCCATTTCCTCAAAGAACGTCGCGGGCGGCTGGAGGTGTATTTCACCCGGGTCTACAACCCGGTGTGGACCAATCCGGACGGCTTCACCTGGCTGGAGATGCTGAAGGACACGGAACGGGTGGGCTTACACGTCGCCCTGTCCCCCACCTGGTCGGAGACGGCCTGGTTCGCCGACTACATCCTGCCTATGGGGGTCGGCTCGGAACGGCACGACACCATGTCATACGAAACCCACGCCGGTCGTTGGCTGGGTTTCCGCCAGCCGGTCCTGCGGGTAGCCGGTGAACGAGACGGCCAGAGCTTCGAGCGGACCTATCAGGCCAATCCCGGGGAGGTTTGGGAGGAAAACGAGTTCTGGATCGACCTGTCCTGGCGGATCGATCCGGACGGGAAGCTGGGCGTCCGCCGCTGGTTTGAATCGCCGGAGGACCCGACCCGTCCGGTGAGTGTTGACGAGTACTACGGGTGGATGTTCAACCATTCCGTGCCCGGCCTGCCCGAACAAGCCGAAAAAGAGGGGCTCACCCCGTTGGCCTACATGCGGAAATACGGTGCCTTCGAGATCGACCGGAACCGTTACGAGCTGAACGAAACCCCGGCCTCGGCCGACCAACCCGGCGTGGAACGGGACGGGAAACGTCTGAGCGGTTTCACCTCCCCATCCCACCTGTTGGAATGGCACTCGGACACCCTGCGGGAGTGGGGCTGGGAAGAGGTATCGGTTCCTACCTACGTGAAATCCCACGTCTACTGGCGCAACCTCGACCTCGAAGGCAACGAGCGCATACTGGTTCCGATCTTCCGGCTTCCCACCCTGATCCACACCCGGTCGGGTAACGCCAAGTATCTGTACGAGATCAGCCACGGCCATCCCCTTTGGATCAATCCGGTCGATGCCGATCAACTGGGTTTCGAGACCGGTGATCTGATCCGAATCACCACCCAGATCGGGCATTTCGTGATGCGGGCCTGGCGAACCGAAGGCCTACGACCGGGGGTGGTAGCCGCCTCGCATCATATGGGAAGGTGGCGTCTGGAGGAGGCAATGGGCAACGAACGCTGGTCGTCCGCCCTGGTCGATATCCGGCAGACCGAAAGCGGATGGATGCTGCGCCATCGGGCCGGAATCGAACCCTTCCGGTCGGAAGACCCGGATAGCGAGCGCATCTGGTGGCGCGATCCCGGTGTGCACCAGAACCTGACCTTCCCGGTCAACCCGGATCCGGTGTCCGGTATGCACGCCTGGCATCAGCCGGTCCGACTCGCCCTGGCCGAACCCGATGACCGTTACGGGGATGTATACGTTGACACCACCCGCTCTCACCGGCTCTATCAAGAAAGAATGGCCGACACCCGGCCCGGCCCGGGACCGGACGGGCTCCGCCGACCCCGCTGGCTTACCAGGCCGCTTCCTCCCGCCCCGGAGGCCTACTTGGTGTAAGATGCGCCCTCTTTTGACCCATAAGCGGTGGCGGCGGTCTAAAATGGCAGGCGATAAGGGCTCATAGCTCAGGTTGGTTAGAGCGCATCCCTGATAAGGATGAGGTCCCTGGTTCAAATCCAGGTGGGCCCACCCGGGTCAAATCGGCTGTCCGGTTACCCGACCGTCTGACGATGGTTCAGGTGGTCGTGGTATCTTGTGACGGTCTATTCGGGAGTGGTGTAATCGGCAGCACGACAGGTTCTGGCCCTGTTAGTAGGGGTTCGAGTCCTCTCTCCCGAGCGGCCGACTATATGGTCGGTCTTTATGGCCGGGTTTACCCCCGAGCCAAAACGCAGTGGCCCCGTCGTCTAGGGGCCTAGGACACCGCCCTCTCAAGGCGGAGACGCCAGTTCAAATCTGGTCGGGGCTGCGAAAACAGGAGAATGGGGCCTGGTCGGACCGTTGCGAATCTCAACGGAGAAGGCCGGGTCCCGCCTCCTAGGATCGACCGTAGACCGGGATCACCGCACCCGACATCACCCCTGACTACCCGGCCAGGATGAACTCGGCCACGGCGGCAGTCTCGCCCCGGTAGGAGGAGGATTAACGGTGATCGGTACCGGCTGGTGGTGGACGCTCGGATCGGATGTCGGCCTCCTGCTGTTGGCGCTGACAATAGATCGGGTCCTGCCGGAGCCGCCCGAACCGACACATCCGGTGGTATGGCTTGGTAAGTTGATCAACAACATAGAGCGATTGGCCCCGTCAACCGCACCGCTTGCTTTCGTCTTCGGTGCCGGTGCAGTTGTACTGGTCGTCGGAACCTGGATGGCTGCAAGCCTGCTGGTAGTTGATGTTCTGGGCAGGATGGCAATACCGCTGTACATTATTGGCGGTGCCCTCTTGCTTCGCACCGGCTTCACCGTGCGCGGGCTGGTAGTAGCTGCCGAGGCCGTAAGGAGATCTTTGGCGGCCGGCAGGATAGACATTGCAAGAAGCCGGTTGATCATGCTGGTTGGTAGGGATAGAAGCTCTCTTGATCCACAAATGGCATCCGCCGCCGCTATAGAGTCGGTTGCCGAAAACACGACGGACAGTTTCATTGCACCATGGCTCATGTTTGCTCTCTTCGGCGTACCTGGAGCCATCGCCTATCGAGCCATCAACACCTTCGACAGCATGTGGGGAAAACGAGGCCGCTACGAATACCTGGGTAAGTTCGCCGCCCACCTCGACGACGTCGTCAACTACGTGCCGGCCCGGCTGAGTGGAATGCTCATGTTGGGAGCTGGTGCTACGCGCGGCTTCCCTTGGCATCGAGGAATGTCCGTTATGGTGCGAGATCGTCACATCACAGAGAGTCCGAACGCCGGTTGGACCATGTCAGCAATGGCGGGCCTCCTAGGTAGACGACTCGAGAAACAAGGCCACTATGTACTCGGCGGGGAGTTCCCGGCACCAATGGGAGAAGACATCCACACGGCTAATAATTTGGCTATCGGCACGGCATGGCTCGGAGTTGTACTCGTCTTGGGAATACTGGTAATCCGGCATTGGGTGATCGGATGAGGGTCGTCCACGGAGGATTGGACGAAGCCGAGCTGTACCACCTCGGGTTGGACCGAGAGCAGGTGCTCGACTTCAGTTCGAGCATCAATCCGCTTGGTACTGCAGACTCCGTCCGAAATGCGGCTTTGTCGGCCGATCTGGCGGCGTATCCAGACCGACAATCGTGGCGGTTGAGGGTTGCGCTGGCTACCAGTGAGGGCATACGACCTAATGAGGTGGTGGTCGGTAACGGATCCGCCGAGCTGATACATCTAATCGCTCAGAACTATCTGAATGCGACCAGCCGTTGCCTGATACTGGCACCCACCTTTGGAGAGTACGAGGCCGCCGCCGCACAGACCGGGGCGGAAGTGGTTCACCTCCGGGCCCGACAAGAAGATGGTTTTAGATGGCCGATCCCGTCAACCGTCACCCGCATCGAACAGGCCCGCCCTGATTTGGTGTTTCTATGCAACCCCAACAACCCGACCGGCGTCTATCTGGACCGGATCACGGTAACCCGACTGGCAGAGGCCGCAGGCTCAAGCGGGCTTCTGGTCTTGGATGACGCGTTTGTTCCTTTCGTAACCACGCCATGGGATACCCGATCTCTGATCGATAGCGGAAAGGTCATCTTGGTACGGTCCCTGACCAAGTCACATGCGTTGGCCGGTGTTCGCCTCGGATACGCCATCGCCCGGGAAAATATTATAGAAAAAATTGAATCGTTACAATATACATGGAGTGTTAATGCTATTGCCCAAGCCGCCGGCTTGGCAGCCCTGAAAGAAGATAAACATGTGGAGCGGGCACGTGAGGTAGTCGGCGAGGCTATGGCTTATTTGCGCGACGAGCTGCTTCGGATAGGACTCTTCCCCGAACCCCCTGACGCCAACTTCTTAATTGTCGATGTCGGTGACGGGGCTCGGGTCAGAGAAGCTCTACTGCATCACGCTATCGCCGTCCGCGACTGCACATCCTTTGGACTCCCCGGGTACATTCGGATCGCTGCCCGCCCTCTCGTCGAGTGCAAATATCTGATCGCCGCGCTGGAAAAGATCATGGCCGAAGGTGTCATCACGGGTGTGAATCTATAGGAGAACCACCCCTTATCGCAGAAACGACGCCTCCTCCGATCAGACGGCATAGATGCACGGTTGTCAAGTCCTGGAACCGGGCCGGGGCGGCTCGGACGGCCCATCCGATCCCAGGCGCGTCTTCTGCGAAGAGCAGACCCATAACGGTTCCGCTGTGAGCTACGTTTACTCCTACTGCACCGGTTTGTCGACCTAACTCTATGGCCGCCTCCATCTGCGGCTTATACAACACGCTCTGGTAGGCGCGGGCACTCCGGGTCGCTCCCTTGCCGATCAGCGCCGCCGATCCCCTTGCAATGCCCTCCTCGATGAGATCCAGGGCATCATCAAGACGGGGGTAAGAACGATCTCGCTTCTCCTGGCGCACTTGCTGGTTGAAGGCTTGGGTGTCGACCGAACCGCCGAACTCCAAGACCACCACCCGCATCGGGGGTGGGTTTCCCAACGGGCGTCGAATGGTGCCGTGAAGATGGTCGAACAGCACGACTCCGGGATACATAACTCCATCGGTGGGTTCGACCGCCAGCGCAATGTCGGCCAGACGCCCGGGGGAAAGATGGATTCCCAGCGCAATGTGGATGGCTCCGACTGCGGCGAGAATATCCGCCGTGCTGCTGCCCATTCCCTTACCGCCGGGAAGGGCGCTCTGTAGTCGGAGATGGGCGTCTAGATCGGTTCGGGAAAGCTCTTCCAGAGTCCTCTCCGCAGCCTCAAGAGCCTTCCGGGATTCGCTCGGGCCGATGACCCGTCCGCTCCCTTCCCTTAGCTCGACGCTTGCTACGGCATACATATCGACCGGACACGTCACCATGGCCAGTCTGTCTCCTAAGGAACCCTGTGCCAACTCCCCACATGTCCCCGGCGCACCGGCCATACCACGGGCGATTATTTGTGGTTCCCGGTCCGGTGCCTTTCGCCGCATTCCCATGCCTTCTTTGGGCCCTTTGGGCCAAGAATAGGTTTCTCCGAGCGGATTCCGGCGAAGTTTACAGCGTTTCAAGGGTGCCGCCAGGTCGGACCCCTTGCTATCAAGACCACCAACAGAAAAGCCGGGTACTGCCTCCTAGGATCGACCGTAAACCGGGATCACCGCACCCGACATCACCCCTGACTCCCCGCTCAGGATGAACTCGGCCACCGCCGCGATCTCGTCCGGGGTAGGCCATTTAAGGTATTCCGCATAGGGAAGCGACTTCCTGGTTGCCGGGGTGTCGATCACCGAGGGGAGGATCACGTTGACCGTGATGTCCGCTTCCTCCAGCTCCATAGCGGCTGTTCTACCCAGAGCCACCACGCCCGCCTTGGCGATGTTGAAGGCCGCCTGACCTGGTGGCGCATCAACCACGGCCCGGCTACCCACCAGCAGAACCCGTCCTCCTCCGGCGTTCTCCAGATGGGGGATGGCGCTGCGAAGCGTGTAGAAGGCCGACCGAAGGTTAAGGTCGAGCATCCAATCGAAGCGAACATCGTTGGTATCCTTGACATCCAATCCCGCCGCCCATCCCCCCACCAGCGAACCCACCCCGGCACTTAGGCCAAATCCGTCGGGTTATTCGGCCATGAAAAACACCCCCAAGCCCGCCTTGTTGGCGTTTACCCGGCGAAGAAAA
>VXMP01000021.1:0-11502 GCA_009841075.1 Acidimicrobiia bacterium
ACAAACCAAACCCACCCCAACGCTCCTCCGCATAATCAAACAACAACTCCACACCATCCGAATACAAACGCCGCGACGCCAAAACATGATTCAAACCCATCAACCCATCCAAAGCCCGAACCGCCGGACGAATCCTCCGCATCGACACCCCACTACGCAACAACCCCGCCAAAACCATCGCCTCCGCCAAACCAACAAACGGAACCGCAGGACAAAACCGACCCTCAGGAGGAACATACGAAACCAAACCGTAACGCTGCGCCCACCCCGCCAAAGTCTGACGCGGCACCCCCACAATCCGAGCCGCCTCAGCCACCGTATACAACGGAAACCGAAAACGAACCATCTCATCCCACGAAGCCATGACCGGAAACCTTCCCTTCTGCTAAATCAAGCCTACCGCTCAAACCGGTCTACACCCGGGCTATCTACCCCGGCGAAGGGGGTAGCAGGTGGGTTGTTTGAGCGAAATCGTCACCGGCCATGAGGAGGGTGGGCGTTGACGGACTCGAACCGCCGGCCTCTTCCTTGTAAGGGAAGCGCTCTCCCATCTGAGCTAAACGCCCTGGGTTTCATTCTAGAGTTCATCTGCGGATCATGTGGCGGGCTGATCGAGGTCGGTGAGCCGGACCATCCAGCCGTCGGGTTCGCCCGAAAGGAGTTCCTCGGCTTCTTGAGGTCCCCAGGTACCGGCCGGATAGGGGGCGGGCCGGAAACCCGACCTCAGAAGGGGTTGGTAGAGCCGCCAGGCCTGCTCAACCTCGTCGGAACGGACGAACAGGGTGCGGTCGCCGTTCATGATGTCATACAGCAGGGTTTCGTAGGCGTCCGGAAGTTCACCGAAGGCCTCCTCGTAGGCGAAGGAGAGGGGTTTGGTGGCCAGCTCGGGAGGGTCGCTCGGTACCTGCACATCGAACAGCAGGTCGAAGCCTTCGTGGGGTTGGAGCCGCACGAACAGGACGTTGCCTTTATGTCGGCTCCGGTCGAAGGATTCGAAGAGCGGGACCGGTGGCTCACGGAAACGAACGGCTATCTGGGTTAGGCGGGTGGGCATCCGCTTGCCGGTCCTCAGGTAGAAGGGCACCCCCTGCCATCGCCAGCTGTCAACGAACACCCGTAGGGCGGCGAAGCTGGCGGTGGTCGAATCTTTGGCCACTCCGGGTTCTTCCAGGTAGCCGGGGACGTTGCGGCCCTCTAGGAGGCCGGAGGTATATTGACCCAAGACCACATCGTCCGGGGTGAGCGGCCGGATCGACTGCAACACCTTGACCTTTTCGTCACGGATGGCCTCGGCACCGAACGAGACGGGAGGTTCCATCGCCACCAGGCTCAGCACCTGGGTGAGGTGGTTCTGGACCATGTCCCTCACCGCTCCTGACCGGTCGTAATAGCCGGCCCGGGCTCCGATGCCCTTGTCCTCGGCCACGGTGATCTGGACGCTGGAGATCCGATCCCGATTCCAGACCGACTCGAACAGTGGGTTGGCAAACCGGAAGACGAGCAGGTTTTGAACCGTGGCCTTGCCGAGGTAATGGTCGATCCGATAGATCTGGCTTTCGTCGAAGCTTTCGTGCAGGGTGGAGTTCAGGGTCATGGCCGACTCCAGATCGACTCCGAAGGGTTTCTCCACCACCAGTCGGGTCCAGCCCGGGCTGTGTGAAAGGCCGACCGCACCCAGGCCTTGCACGGTGGGGCCGAAAGCCGCCGGGGGTAGAGCCAGGTAAAAGACCCGATTGCCGTCCAGCCCGTGTTCCTGTTCCAGGGCCTCGATGCGCTCCTTTAGTCCTGGGAGTCCGCCGGTGGTGAGCGAGTGATAGTGGACCATGCGGTCGCACCAGCCGGAGGGGCCGGGTTCGGTCATGGTGATGGGCATTTGGCCGAGCGAGGCCTGTTCGATGGCTTCTCTGGTGCGGGCCTGGAAGGTTTTGTCGTCGATCGGCGATCTAGAAACCCCTAGGACGTGGAAGGTGCCGCCCAGTCGGAAATGCCGGGCCAGATGGTAGAGGGCCGGGGCCAGCTTCTGGGAGAAAAGGTCTCCGGTGGCTCCGAACACCACCAGAAGATGTCGGTCTACCGCCTGGTCTCCGGGCATGGCTACCGGATCCATTTATCGGCTCCTGGACTGGAGGGCCAACAGCTCGGTCAGGGTTGCTATGGCCTGGGTGGGGTGGTCGGTCAGGCGAACCCGGAGCACCCTTCGATCCCGACCGGTCAGGGCCTGGAAATCACCGGCGGCCTGGCCTGCGATCAGCTCCCCGAAGCCGAAACCCGATTCGGGAACGTCGAGGTCCGGAGAGGGGTGGTCCACTATCTGTAGGAACACCCCGTGGTTGGCACCGCCTTTGTGGAGTTGGCCGGTGGAATGGAGAAAGCGGGGGCCGAAGCCGAGGGTAACCGCCGCCTTGAAACGATGGCGAAGCGTCTTTACCAGTGCCTTCAGCGCGGGGGTGGCGGGGCCGTCCATCGGCAAAAAGGCCTGGATTGCCAGGTAGTCGCCGGGTTTGATGCGGTCCGTCCAGGCCTTTAGCTCCTGAGGTAGGCCCGGGGAGGGGGCGGCGATTTCGATGATGGTTCCCCCCAGGCCGGCGGGTGACATGGCTTGGCGGGCCAGGTCTTTGGCCACCTGAACGTCCGGCTGGTTGAAGGGGTTGACGCCCAGGATGGAGCTTGCGGAGGCCACGGCCACCTCGCTGCGAAAGATTTCCGCCCCTAATTGGTATCGATCTTTAAGGGTGATCTCGACCAGGGGATGGCCGTTTGATCGCAGGGCGGGCAGGTAGTTGTCCCATTTGGGCGGATGGTCGCCTTGTAAACCCAGGAAGACGAACAGGCGGTCGTCCTGATAGGAGTCCGGATCGCCTAGCGGTTCGCCGGCCACGGGGACGATACCGGTGTCGTTCTTGCCGGTGCTCTCGGCTATCAGCTGCTCCACCCAGGAACCGAATCCGGCCAGGGCGGACGAGCAGAGAAAGGTGGCCTTATCCCGTCCGGCTCGGGCGGCTTCGCCTAATGCGGCTCCTAGGACCAGGCCCGGGTTGGCTGACGACGGACGGTCCGGCCCGCATTGGGAGGCCATGTCGGTAGCCCCGGCCATCAGGCCGTCGATGTTCATGCCGATCAGGGCCGCCGGAACCAGACCGAAGGAGGTTAGGGCCGAATAACGCCCTCCTACCTCCGGGGGCGTGGAGAAAACCCTCCGAAACCCCCGTTCCTCGGCCAGTGTCTCCAGACCGGAACCGGGGTCGGTCAGGGCGACGAACCGGTCGCCCGGGCGGGCCGATGCTTCGGAGACTTCCTTCCAGAAGAAACGGAACAGGGAGAGGGTTTCGATCGTGCCGCCCGATTTGGAGGCCACCAGGAAGAGAGTTCGGGCCGGATCGATGCGGGTGGTCAAGGCCTGAATCGCCGCGGGATGGGTGCTGTCCAAGACGATGAGGGGTGGGAAACCGGGGGCGTTGCCGAAGGTGGAGGAGAACACTTCCGGTGCCAGACTTGATCCTCCCATCCCCAGCAGGACCACCTGGTCGGTGTCGGGGCGGAGCTCGGCGGCGAACTCTTTAATTTCCAGCAGCCGGGAGGGGGTGGTTGAAGAAGGCAGGCCGAGCCAGCCCAAACGGTTGGTGAGCTCGGGAAGCTCCTCTGTCGACCACAGGGTGTGATCTTTGTCCCATAGACGGCGGGCGTATTGCTGATGCTCCCATTCCTCCAGCCGATCTCTAACCGGATCTGCCAGTGTGCCCAAGGAAAAGGTGATGGCGGGGGAAATCTTCGGCTCGTTCATTGAAGGTCGAGGAGTGTGCAGTCTGGTTGGATGTCAGAACACGGATCGATGCAAGTCATTTGGCTCTTGGGTTTGAGACGGATATTTCTCATACTACGTGGGTAGGGATCTACGGGGTGTGGAGATAACCACCACAGAATGGGCACCCGGCTCCATCGGGGATAGGGGTGCGGGTAGCGCCCCGAAGAAGAATAATCGGCCCGGCCGATTCGGTGCAGGAACGTAAGGCCTTGTGCCTTGGGGGTTGAAAACCCTCCCAGTAACGCCCTCGCCCTAATTGTAGAAATGCCCTATAACTAGGGGAAACGCTCACAAGAGCGCGAAAAACGACACACCTCACCCGGCTACGCCGGGTCCCCGCCCCCGCCGCACACCACCTGATTTGAAGCGTGGTCAGCCATGCCCGGACTGAAGCCGGGAGACTGCGGTTCGACTGTTCGCTCCATACGATTATTTTCCCTCAATTGCCGGGGATCCGATCGGGACTCCATTCCTCTAACCCGGCCTTCGGTGCTTGGCAACCCACTACGTATCATGGCTTGGGGACATTTTCAACCCCTAATTTTGAGAACGCTAAAACATCCTAAAATACCTCAAATTACAGACGGCCAGCACCTCCCTCGGTTGAAACATGCCGAAAAGAAAAGACCTGTTCGAGTCGGGTCATTGAGACGAACCCGTGGCCTGCAAGCTCCCAATTCCTCCTTGCGAACATATGTTCGTATATAATGCGTAGTCCTTATGGCCGAGCTGCGTTGGATCACCACCGATACCGAGACCGGGAAGACTCCTTTGTTCGACGCGGTGGTGGAACGCCGAATCGGGAGAGGGGCCTATCGGGGGCTGGAGTTCCTTCATGTCGAATCCCGAACCCTGATCAATCGGATTCCCAACTCCAAGCGGATGCCCTTTGAATACACCATCAACGCCTATCGGGGATGCAGCCATGCCTGCACCTACTGCTTCGCCCGGCCCTCCCACGACTATCTGGGTTTGGGGATCGGGAGGGACTTCGACACCAAGATCGTGGTCAAGATCAACGCCCCCGAAATCCTGGCCTACGAAACCGCTCCGCAGCGTTGGGCCGGACATCCGATCGCCATGGGGACCAACACCGACCCCTATCAGGCGGCGGAGGGCAAATACAAGCTGACCCGCTCGATCATCGAGATATTGGCTGATCGGGGGAACCCTTTTTCTATCTTGACCAAGTCACCTCTGGTTCTCCGAGACCTGAAGCTGTTGGAGAAGGCGGCCCGGGTGGCCGATGTCAGCGTCAACTTCTCCATCGCCACGCTCGATCAGGACGCCTGGGCGCGGACCGAACCGGGAACCGCCCATCCCCGCAAGCGGTTGGAGGCGGTTAAGCGACTCAACGAGGCGGGGATACGCTCCGGCGTGTTGATGATGCCCATCCTCCCGGGGATAACCGACCGGCCTGCCCAGGTGGAGGAGCTGGTCAAGGAGGTGATCGGGGCCGGAGCGCATTTCGTTGCCGGCGGATATCTTCACGTCAGGAACCCGCTCAAGGACCACTTTCTGGGCTGGATCGAGAAGGAATATCCGCATCTGGCCCGCTTCTATCGGCACCTCTACGGGACCAGGTCCTACCCCAAGCCGGATATGCGCCGCCGGTTGGGGAGGTGGATCAACCGCGCCAAGGCCAGGTACGACCCGGCCGGCCCTACCCGCAAACCCTCTACACGCCCTCCGGTGGAGAAACCGTCCGAAACCCGGCCCACCCTCTTCCGCTAGGCGGCTTTATAAGGGTGGGCTGGTCTGGTGATGGGGGGCTTAGGCGACTACCGGGACCTGGGCCAGGGCCGATTCGATAGCCTCGGACGGGTACTCGTAATCGTGAAGATCGCCCGCCAGGTAGGCGTCGTAGGCGGCCATGTCGAAGTGACCGTGACCGCACAGGGCGATCAGGATGACCTTTTCCTCTCCCGACTCCCGACACTGATTGGCTTCCCGAAGGGCACCGGCTATGGCGTGGGAGGGTTCGGGGGCGGGGATAATCCCTTCTGTTTGGGCGAACTGCATGGCGGCTTCGAAACATTCCACCTGACCGATGGCGGCGGCCTCCATGAGCCCCGAATCAACCAGGTGGGAGACCAGCGGGGACATCCCGTGATAGCGCAGGCCTCCGGCGTGGATCGGGTCGGGGACGAAGGAGTGGCCAAGGGTGTGCATCTTGATGAGCGGGGTCATCCCGATGGTGTCGCCGAAGTCGTAGCGATACTCTCCCTTGGTCAGCGAGGGGCAGGCGGCCGGTTCCACCGCCCGGATGACCGGGTTGATGTTGCCGGCCAGCTTCTCCCGGAGGAAGGGGAAGGACAGGCCGGAGAAGTTGGAGCCTCCGCCGGTGCATCCGATGATCACGTCCGGGGTTTCCCCCACCTTGTTCAGCTGGACGGTGGCCTCCTGACCGATAACCGTCTGGTGGAGCAGCACATGGTTCAGGACGGAGCCGAGCGAATAGTTCACGTCGTCGTTGGTGGCCGCCACCTCGACCGCCTCGGAGATGGCGATCCCCAGGCTGCCCGTGCTGTCGGGGTCTTGGGCGAGGATGGCCCGACCGGCGTTGGTCATCTCCGAAGGTGAGGAGTGGACGGTGGCCCCCCAGGTCCGCATCATGGAACCCCGATAGGGCTTCTGGTCGAAGGAGGCGGCTACCTGCCAGACCTCGCATTCGAGGCCGAACATCCGGCAGGCCAGGGCCAGGGCGCTGCCCCACTGACCGGCACCGGTTTCGGTGGTCAGCTTCCGCACTCCCGCCAGGGCGTTGTAATAGGCCTGGGCTACGGCGGTGTTGGGTTTATGGGAACCGGCCGGGCTGGCACCCTCATACTTGTAGTAGATGCGGGCCGGGGTGTCGATGGACTTCTCCAGGCGGTGGGCTCGGTAGAGGGGGGTGGGCCTCCACAGGCGATAGATCTCACGGATCGGTTCGGGGATTTCGATGTAGCTGTCCTGGGCTACCTCTTGGAGGATGAGATCCATGGGGAAAAGCGGTGCCAGATCATCGGGACCGACCGGTTCGAGTGTTCCGGGATGGAGCACCGGAGGAGGAGGGGAGGGCAGGTCGGGGATAATGTTGTACCAGTGGGTGGGAAGCTCGGATTCCTCGAGCAAAATCTTGGTGGGTACGGTCATCGGCTTTTTACCTCCTCTTGGCTCGCCTGGGACTCTCGAAAAACGATTCAAGGCCGGATGTCGGTAGTACTGGGCCACATATTACGCGGTTTGTAAGGTTTGGATTCCACCCCTTCACCTCTCCTGCGTCTACGACGGCCAATTTCCCTTCGGGGTTTGGGTTGGGGAATAGGCGCGTTGCGTTGGTAGGGTTCAGGGTGCTGGTGGAAATACCATTTGCTGCTGAGAGGGAGCCGGGCTTGGGAAGCTTATTGAAAAAAGTTCAAAGAGGGCTCGGTGCCCGGCGAGCCATATCTATTTTGACCATGTTCTTGGTTTTGGCCGTGGCCTGCGGGGGGGTAGGTAAGGTCGCCGAAGTAGACGGGGAATCGATCAGCTTCGACGAAGTGAATGTGCTGATACCCGATTCCGACGGGGTGGTCGACACCACCCGCTTTGCGAGCTCTTTGATGCTGATGGTGGCCGATCGGGTGATGGTGGCTCAAGCCGAAGAACAGTTCGGAATCGTCCGTACCTATCAGCTGGTAGACGCGAAAGTGGCCGAGCTGGTCAGCGGAACCGGGCTGTCCGCCGAGGAGATCTACGAACAATACGGTCTGACCGAGGCTTCGGTGAGGGTGATCGCCGCCCAGGAGGTTACGGCCGAACAGGTGAGGGCCGAGCTGACCGCAAGCTTGGATCCTCCCTCCGAGGAAGCTCTTCGGGAGGCTTTTGAGGGCCGTTTATCCCAGTTGGCCCAGGTTTGTGCCGCCCATATTCTCCTGGAAACCGAAGAAGCCGGGCAGGCGGCCTACAACCGGGCGGTGGCCGGCGAAGACTTCGGAACCCTGGCCATGGAACTTTCCGTGGGGCCCAGCGGGCCGAATGGCGGTGACCTGGGATGCACTTCTCCTGGTTCCTATGTGGAGGAATTCGCCAACGCCACTCTCGAAGCCGAAATCGGGGTGCCGTTTATGCCTGTGCAAACCCAATTCGGCTGGCACGTGATCCTGGTGACCGACCGGACCGTGCCGGACTTTGAGGAGGTGCGCCCGTCGCTGCAAGCAGAAGTCTTGGACGCCGAAAGCAACCAGCTGTGGCTGGACTGGTTTCTGGAAGCCCTGAACAATGCGGAGGTAACGGTCGAACCCGAATACGGAACCTGGACGACCGACCCGACTCCCGACATCATTCCGCCCGAGTCCTGATCGAACCACTGGTGATCGTCGGCCTCGGTCCCGGCGACTACAGCCGAACCCCGACCGAAGCCCGAGAGATCCTGACGGATCCCGATCGCCGAGTGATCCTCCGGACCGAACAGCATCCGGCCGCTACCTATCTGGCCGCCCTCCGCGAGGTGACCACCTGCGATGACCTATACGAGGCAGCCGACAACTTCGAAGCGGTTTACGAGGCGATCACCACTCGGGTGCTGGCCGCCGCCGAGACGGGTCCGGTGGTATATGGCGTCCCCGGCAGCCCTTTATACGGGGAACGAACGGTCGCCCTATTGAAGGATCGATGCCAGGCCCTGGGCGTGTCCTTGGTGGTCCGGGCGGCACCCTCCTTTATTGATGCGGTGTTCGAGGCGTTGGCAATCGACCCCACCGATAAGGGCTTTACCGTGCTGGACGGCCGGAACCTGCCTGATCCTCTGCTGCTCCATCTCCCGACCGTAATCTTCCAGGTCGACACCGAGTTGGTGCTGGACCACGTTCTGGAACGGCTGGGGAACACCCTTCCCGACCATACCCCTATACACATACTGTCCGATCTGGGTTCCTCGGCCGCCCGGGTGAGTACCTGTCCGATCGGGGAGGTGGAACTCGGGGTGGCGGGTCTGCGCACCAGCCTGTTCCTGGATCCACCCGCTACCGGACTGGTGGGTGCCGTTAAGACCATGCTGCGGCTTCGAAGGGAATGTCCCTGGGACCAGGAGCAGACCCACCACACCCTCTCGCCGTATCTGATGGAGGAGACCTTTGAGCTTTTGGAGGCGATTAGTCGGCTTCCTCTCGACTCCCCGGGGAGCGGCGGGTGGGACGATTCCGCCTATCGGGAGGTGGAGGAGGAGTTGGGCGATGTCCTGTTGCAGGTGATCTTCCACTCCAACCTGGCTTCCGAGACGGGCGCTTTCGATATAGAGACGGTGGCCGAGACCCTGCAACGCAAGTTGGTTCGCCGTCATCCACATGTGTTCGGGTCCTTGAATGTCGAAGACGCCGAGGTGGTGGTGGCCAACTGGGTAAAAATCAAGGCCGAGGAGAAGCATCGGCCTTCGCTGATGGATGGGGTGCCGGCCGCCCTACCGGCGCTGGATCGGGCGGTGAAACTGCAGAAAAGGGCGGCTCGGGTGGGTTTCGACTGGCCCGAGGCGCGGGCGGTGGTGGCGGATGTGGAGGAAGAAATCGCCGAGCTGGTGGAGGTAATCGATCGGGGGGATCAAGCCGACCATGAAGACGCCGTCCACGAGCTGGGGGACGTGCTCTTCGCCGTGTGCAACCTGGCCCGTCACCTGAACGTGGCTCCCGAGACCGCCCTGCGCCGGGCGGTAACCCGATTCGAAAACCGATTTCGCCGGATGGAAGAACTTGGAGACCTGGAATCCGCCGACCTGGGGCGTCTGGATGCCCTATGGGAGCAGGCTAAACGAGAAGAACCGGCGAGTTGATCCGCAGAGTCGGTTGCCAACCGTGATAAGTTAATTAGTCACATCATCCCGATCCAAGGGAGCCTTCCCCTTTGTCCACCACCATCACCACTATCCACGCCAGGTCGATCCTTGATTCCCGCGGGAACCCGACTGTCGAAGCCGAGGTCAGGTTGGCCGGAGGTGCGCTGGGACGGGCGGCGGTGCCCTCGGGTGCTTCAACGGGAACCCTGGAGGCGGTTGAGCTTCGCGACGGCACCGCCCACTATGGGGGGAAGGGGGTTGACCAGGCCGTATCGAACGTAACCGAGGTACTGGCACCGGCTTTGATCGGCCACGACGCCACCGATCAGCCCCTGTTAGACCAGCTTATGATCGACATCGACGCCACCTCCAATAAAGGTCGGATCGGGGCCAACGCCATCCTGTCGGTCTCGTTGGCCACCGCCCGGGCGGCCGCCGACCAGCTGAAGATGCCCCTGTTCCGCTATTTGGGGGGTCCTTCCGCCCGAGTGTTACCGGTTCCTATGCTCAACGTGCTCAACGGTGGTGCCCACGCCGCCAATCCGTTAGATGTTCAGGAGTTCATGCTGGTGCCGGCCGGTCTGCCCTCCTTTTCGGACGCCCTCCGGGCCGGTGTGGAGATCTACCAGCAGCTCAAGCAGGTTCTTTCCGAGCGGGGGTTGAGTACCAACGTGGGTGACGAAGGGGGGTTTGCACCGGAGCTGGACAGCAGCCAGGCGGCTCTTGACCTGCTTATCCAGGCGATCGAACAGGCCGGATACCGTCCGGGCGACGAAATCTACCTCTCTTTGGATGTAGCGGCCACCGAGCTCTACAAAAACGGTGTTTATGCCTATGAGGGCCGCCGGCTGGGCTCGGAAGAAATGGTCGGGGTCTATGAGGGGTTGGTCGCCGACTACCCGATAGTTTCCATAGAGGACGGCCTATCCGAAGATGACTGGGAGGGCTGGGTTCGCCTAACCGAACGGCTGGGGGATCGCTGCCGGCTGGTGGGGGACGACATTTTCGTCACCAACCCCACCCTGCTCAAGAAGGGTATCGATCAAGCCGCCGCCAACGCAGTGCTGGTGAAGGTGAACCAGATCGGTACGTTGACCGAGACCCTTCAGGCGATGGAGATGGCCAGGACGGCCGGCTTCGGGCGGGTGGTTTCTCACCGCTCGGGCGAAACCGAGGACACCTTTATCGCCCATCTGTCGGTGGCTACCAATGCCGGCCAAATCAAGACCGGTGCCCCGGCCCGCTCCGAGCGAACCTCCAAATACAACGAGCTGCTACGGATCGAAGAGCGCCTGGGGAGCCAGGCCCGCTATCCGGGGCGATCCCTCTATCAAGGCCGCTGATGGTGGCGATACGCTCCCGAAGATACGTTCTGCTCCCGCTGTTACTGCTGGGGATACTCCTTGTTACCGCCGCGGATGTGTTCCCGATCCGCCATTTGATGATGCTCAACCGGGAAGCCGAGGGCCTGCAATTGAAACTGGAGGAGATCCAGGTCGAGAACGTCGCCTTGGAACGGGAGATCGAATCCCTGTACTCCCCGGCCGGCATCGAGCGGATAGCCCGAGCCGACTTCGGCTATGTGAATCCCGGCGAAACCAGTTATGTAGTGATCCTGGAGGATGATCCCTTCCCGCAGTTCGGGCCCGAAGAGCCCGACGGATATCTGCCGGAGGTTCCGGAGTCGGTGGGGTTCTGGCGGGCGCTGTGGAACTTTATAACCGGCCACGACCAGACCGATGGATGACCGGGAGATAGTTGCCGTCCAGATCGGCCGACCTTCCAGAGCCAAGACCACCACCGTTAACCGTTGCCATTTGGGTCTGCCGGTGGTAGTCCGGGTACCCCCGGTTCTGGAGGACGGAACCCCGTTTCCCACCCTTTACTGGCTCACCTGTCCTTTGGCGGTGCG
>VXMP01000021.1:11602-74496 GCA_009841075.1 Acidimicrobiia bacterium
TGGACTGTCCGGTCCCCTGCGTTATAACCTCGGGGCCGGGGTTCTCCCGTAATCCAGACTGGGTGGAGCCTCGATGACCCGCCGTGGGGGGTGTTTGTTTATGGAGCCCGGGTGACGGAATGGTAGACGTGGCGGACTTAAAATCCGTTGTCCTGAAAGGGCGTGTGGGTTCGAGTCCCACCCCGGGCACTTGGCTTCTTGGGTTTTGCTGAACCGGCGTTCAAAGTCGAACCTCTCGGTTTTTTTAACACGATGAACGGCCCTCTCTCCGATATCACGGTGGTTGATCTGAGCCGGGTGCTGGCCGGACCTTATGCCACGATGGTTCTCGCCGACCTGGGGGCGCGGGTTATCAAGGTCGAACCCCCGCCCGAAGGTGACGACTCCCGCCGGTTCGGGCCGTTTTGGGAGGGGCGGAGCGTCTACTACGAATCCCTGAACCGGGGTAAGACGACCATGATGCTCGACCTCAAAGACCCGGGCCACCGGCTTGAGTTCGAGCGGCTGCTGGACGAGGCGGATGTTCTGGTCGAAAATTTCCGGCCCGGGACCATGGAGCGTCTCGGATACTCGTGGGATAGTTTGTCGAGCGGCTGGCCCGGACTGATTTACGCCGCGATCAGCGGTTTCGGACAGCGCGGGCCATACGCCGAACGTCCGGCCTATGACCTGGTCGTGCAGGCGATGGGCGGCATCATGAGCCTTACCGGAGAACCGGATGGCGGGCCGGTGAGGGTGGGAACCTCGGTCGGGGATATCACCGCCGGCCTGTTTGCGGTGGTCGGCATACTTGGTGCCCTGCATGACCGGCAACAAACCGGGCGAGGACAGATGGTGGACATCGCCATGCTCGACTGTCAGGTGGCCATCCTCGAAAACGCCATCGCCCGGTATTCGGCCACCGGGGAAGTACCGGGACCGCTGGGCACCCGCCACCCTTCGATAACCCCTTTCGCCATCTTCAACGCCTCCGACCGGCCGCTGGTGATCGCGGCCGGTAACGACGAGCTGTTCCGGCTTTTGTGTGGCACCCTGGGGCGTCCGGGGTGGGCCGATGACCCCCGATTCGTCGACAACGAGACCCGAACCCGGAATGCCGATTTGCTCAACAGCAAGATAGAAGGGGTTTTGGGCGGCGAGCCGGCCTCTATATGGTTGGATCGGCTGGAGAGGGCCGGAGTTCCCTGCGGCCCGATCAACGACATAGCCGGGGTGATGGCCGACCCGTCGATCCGGGCGAGGAATATGATCGTGGGGGTGGAGCTTTCTGGCGGGCCTAGGCTGGAGATAGCCGGCAACCCGATCAAGCTGTCGGCCTATGATGATCCGCCGGATCGGAAGGCGTCCTCCGCCCTTGACCTTTCGACCACAGTTAAGGAAGACCCATGATTAACCCGCCGATACAGGAAACCCGATTATGAACGCACCGGATCCCGTCATATACGAACGCAAGATTCGCTTTTCCGACTGTGATGCGCAGGGCATTGTGTTCAACCCCAACTACCTGGTCTACTGGGACGACGCCTTTACCGACTACATCGAGGCGATCGGGTTGCCCTGGGATGAGATGGTGGCCAAGGGGGACGATGTGTTGCTGGCCCGGGCCGAAATCGATTATCGGAGTTCGGCGCGAATCGGCCAGAGCGTCCAAACCAGGCCCTGGGTGATGAAGATCGGCAACAGCTCGATCACCTTCGGATACCGTACCGTGAACGCCGAAACCGGCCAGGTGCTGGTAGAAGGGCTACAAATCCAGGTGATAGTCGATCACGCCACCCGGCGGCCTAAGCGGGTGCCCGACTACATCCGGGAGCTGATCGCCCGGCAAGAAGGATGGGAACAGGCCCCTTAAAAGTGCGCCTTAACCGGCCCGATCGCTGAACAGCGTGCCGCCGGCAGCCCAGTCATCGGCCCCGATATCGTGGAAAACCACCGTCACCAGATCCTTGGGTGCGCCCTGATGGTGATGGACCACGTTGCGGGCGATGCTGTCGGCTACCTCGTCGGCCGGCTTCCGCTTGGCCTCCTGCCGGTCCCCTTGCACCAGGTCGTACACGAAATGGATGTGCGCCACCGGCATTGCCGAAACTTCCTTGTCAACGAACGCCTGACCCTCCACGATACCCAAAGCGAACCTAGGGTCGCCCGGGTTTGGGGGTTAGAAGGAGCCTTCTCGTACCTGGTTGCCGGCGGCCTTGATCTTCTTTACCACCTTCGGGTTCACCGGTTCGTTGTCTTCCAGCACGCCCTTGCCCTGCTTGACCATGGTGGCAGCCACGCTGTCGAGTTCCGGCAGCTTGCCGCCTTCCTCCAACGCCTTCTTATCCGAGTCGTAGTACTCGAACCAGGGGAGCCCGGCCGCCGTGTATTGGCGGGCGGTGGGCGGTTGGGAGGGTGGCTTGCGGCCGGTGACGTGCTGGTACTGCACGCTGTTGAGGATGTGGACGAAGCATCTGGAGCGGGTGGAGGTATCCCAGGCGTCTATTCCCCGCTCGTCCTCGTAGATTTCCTGTTGCATCAACCCGCCGGGGGCCAAACCCATGTCAAAATCCATTGATGGGGCCACCATCATGCAGGCCATGACTTCCCTTGTAAAGCGCCGGTCTTTGTAGAGCTCTTTTTTCAGCGGATAGACCACGATCTGGAGGCCTCCGTGCTCGGCCTCGCCGGTGATCTGTTCCTCTGCGGTGAACCCTTCGCCGAGGGGCATGGCCACGAATTGGCGGATCAGGCCCTTGCCGGCGAAAAACCCGTCCAGCCAGGGCTGATCGGGAAGGACCATGTAATCCTGGGAGGGCTCTTGGGATAGGGCGTTGCTCCACGGCTCGCCGTTCACCGCGTTGATCTTGCCCGCCGCTATCTTCACCGCCATCGGATAGTCGGCGGAAAAGGTGATCCACATCGCCTCGGCCTGATACATGGGCAGGAAAACCCCGCCGTGCAGACTCCACTGCTCGGGAACCCGGGCTGCGTAGTCGTCGACATGGTCCAGGGGAAAATTACCCAGGCCTGGCGGCAGGGAATAGGAGCGGTTGTCGTCCGGGATGCGCAGGGTCCTTTGGAAGCCGATGCTGCAGACCGCATCGTCGTGCACTTCCGGGAATCGGAATATCAGCTCGTTATTTTGCAGCTCGATCAATTTTGTCCTCCCTTTCCTTTGAAGCCCTTTGTTCGGGTCACCCCGATGGCGGTATCACCATTGGCCGTCACGTACCTGACGGGTAATCCGGCGGAGCTCGTCATCGGGCGCTTCCCTTAGCTGACGGATCAGATCCGTAAAGAGCCGGGGACGGTCGAGAATGATCGCTCGCAGGTCGCCGGAAATCTTCCCCACCCTGGCCAGCAACAGGTCGGGGTCCTCCCCGAGCTCGACGGCCAGGCGACAGAGGGTTTGTTCCGACGGAGGCGGCACCACGTCCCGCTCGATCTTGCTCAGATAGGAAGGCTCGATGCCCACCCGCTGCGCAACCTGGCGCACCGAGAACCGACTGTCCTCGGCCCGACGCTTCTCCCGGGCCTCTCGAAGGCGGCTTCCTAGTGTCATGTGTAGTACATAGTACACACTTTTGGCGGCAACGCAAATCGGATCGGCCTTGGCTCTGTCTACCAACCCTGAGAGAAGGCCCGAATCATAAAGAAATCAAAAATTATAAAAGAAACAAAAGGCTAGCCTTGGGGCCTCAGACCCAGACCAAGAAGACCGGAGATTGGCCGCACACAACCCCTTTTCCCCTAGTTTTGGTACGTCACCTCCGGTGCTGGCCGGGCGTGACCGGGCGTGAGACTTTGGGGGATACTGCTTATGCCGCTGGTGGTGGTCTCTGCGGCGCTGCTGGCTACCTGGGAACCCGTTGACCTGGTGCCCGAGGAGGGGGTGGAGGCGACCGTAGAGGCTACTCCGACATTAAGTAGGTCAACCAGCACGACCACTACGGTGATCACCACCACTACCACCATGGTTGACACCACCACTACCACCTTGGTGCCGGATGAGGTATTTTCGGCGAATTTGGCCGAGCGGGGGGTTGTGGAGAAGATCTGGATGGCCAGTGTGGGCCGCCGCTGGTGTCGGTGGGTCGCTGACGTGACCGGCCCGGATGATCCGGGGTGGCTGCTGGCTGCGACCTGGTTGAGTGATCTAATCCGGGTTTATGACACCACCCAGGAGGTGATGGTGGAGGTGGTAGGGATAGGGATGGTAGCTTTTTGTCCCGACCATCCGATGGTGTTGGAGGCTCGGCGGTGAGGTTTGTTGGTGAGGTGCTGGTCGCCGGGTCGGTGGCGTATACGGTGGCCGTAGTGCTGGACGGCTGGCTGGGGGTGGTGTTGCCATGGCAGGTATATGTTGCCGCCGGGCTCGGCTGGGGGTTGATGAGGACATAGGTAGATGGTCGGGTCGCTGATGGTGGTGCCGTAGTCGGGGTCGGGTCGCCTTTGCGCACCATGTCATCCGGGACTGGCTGGGCAAACAGGAGGCTTAAAGAGGCTCAATCCGGTCGGGTTGTGTTCGGAAAAAGGCGGAACGGCCTGGCGTTTCCCTCGGTTTGTCTTCACTCGTTAAGCGCGTCACTCGTTAAGCGCGATGGCGAACACCAGGGCCTGGCGATCGGTGTGGGTTATGGTGACCTCAACCCGGGTGACTTCCAGCTGCTCCGCCCGAGCGGCGGCCGTGCCGGTCAGGAGGACGGTCGGTTTGCCACCTCCGGTGATCTCGATATCTCGCCAGCGTATCCGGCGGTATCCGGTACCCAGGGACTTCATTACCGCCTCCTTACCCGCAAACCGGGCGGCATAACGGCGGGCCGGATGGGCAAAACGCTCCGCATAGGCCTGCTCGTGTTCGGTAAAGCAGCGCCGGGCGAAGCGGGGATAACGCGCCAAGAGACGGGCTACCCGATCAATGTCGGCCAGGTCAACACCCAATCCGATAATCTGCATTGCCCTAAGCCTAGGGAGTGCCGTTTTTCATCGGGGGTTTGCCCTATTCGACGGTGACGCTTTTGGCCAGGTTCCTGGGCTGGTCGATGTCGCGGCCTAGACGGCGGGCGGTGTGGTAGGCCAACAGCTGAAGTGGGATGGCCGCCAGGATCGGAGAAAGCAGGTGGGCGGTCCTGGGGATTCTTATGACGTGGTCCGATACCGAGCCGATCTCCTGATCGTCCTCGAAGGCCACAGCGATCACCTGGCCTCGGCGGGCCTTCACTTCCTGGAGTCCGAGCAGTACCTTGCTGTGGACCTGCGGGTTGGTAGCCACCGCCACCACCGGAACCCCGGGGGAAATCAGGGCCAGGGTTCCGTGCTTAAGTTCGCCGGAGGGCATGGCCTCGGCATGGATGTAGGAAATCTCCTTGAGCTTGAGGGCACCTTCCATGGCGGTGGCATGGTCCAGGCCTCTTCCGATGAAATAGACGTTGGGCCATTTGGCCAGCTCCTCGGCCAGACGAACGATTTCGTCCGGGCTTTCCAGAATCCGGGTCGCCTTGCTCGGAAGGCCCCGCAGCTCGGCCACCAGCTCACCTTCCTCGGCCGGGCTGAGCCGACCACTCCGCCTTCCCATCTCCAGCGCCAGGAGGGTTTCTCCGACCAGCATGGCGATATAGGCCTTGGTGGAGGCGACCGATATTTCCGGACCGGCCCAGGTGTAGATCACATCGTCGGCCTCCCGGGCCAGGCTTGATCCGACCACGTTGGTCAGCGCCAGCAGGCGAGAACCATGCTCCCGAGACAGTCGGCCAGCAGCCAGGGTGTCGGCGGTTTCGCCCGACTGGCTGATCGCCAAGGTCAACAGACCCTCTTCGAACAGGGGATTACCGTAGCGGAGTTCATGGGCATAGGCCACCTCGCCTGGGATGCCTGCCAGCTGCTCGAACAGGATCCGGCCGACCAAGCCGGCGTGGTAGGCGGTGCCACAGGCGGTGATCCTGATCCGGTTCACTCCGTCAGGGCTCTGATCCAGCCATCTCAACCCCTCCAAAGCCACCCGTTCGCCGCCATCCGCACCGGCCCTGATCCTGGTACCCATGGTTCGGGCGATCACTTCGGGCTGTTCGTGGATTTCCTTTTCCATGAAATGGTCGAAGCCGCCCTTGAAGACGGAATCGGTCTCCCAGTCAACCGTGAAAGGCTTCTTCTCGATCGGGTTGCCGGAGAAGGTTTCGAATGCGGCCCCGGCCTCGGTGACGGTGACGATCTCGCCGTCCTCTACCAGCTGGAACCGCTGTGTGTACTTCAGAATGGCCGGGATGTCGGAAGCCAGGAAGGTTTCGTTTTCCCCCAGACCGACCACCAAGGGGCTGGTCATGCGGGCGGCTACGATCCGGTCCGGCCGGTGGGCGGTCATTGCCACCAAGGCATAGGCACCTTGGGCCTGACCGATGGCATAACGTACCGCTTCGGTGAGATCACCGTCGAAGGCCTCGGCTACCAGATGGGCCAAGACCTCGGTGTCGGTGTCGGAACGAAAGGTGACCCCCCGTAGCTCAAGTTGGTCGCGGAGGGTGCGAAAGTTTTCCACGATTCCGTTGTGTACCACCACGAAATCGCCAGAGGTGTCGCTGTGGGGATGGGCGTTCCGATCCGAGGGTACCCCGTGGGTGGCCCAGCGGGTGTGCCCGATGCCGAGGTGTCCGGAAAGGGCGGTCGGATCGACGATTCCTTTGAGTCGGGAGAGCTTGCCTTCCGCCTTGGCGATGGTGATCGATCCCGGACGGGCCACGGCCAGGCCGGCGGAGTCGTAGCCTCGATACTCCAGCCGGGTTAGGCCGTGCAAGAGCACCTCAAGGGCCTGGCCCGAACCCACATAACCTACGATGCCGCACATCTCTACGCCTCCATCCAAGGGGAAAATTCGCCTGGTCGGACTCCCCTGGTTCGGGCGCAGCGGCCTTCAGTGATCCAGAGGTTTATCCGTCTTGATCTCCCAATCTCCGGACCGAGGAGTTTGCCTACGCGGGCTCGCCTAGACGTGCGATTTTCGGACACCCGGCTTTTATAGGCCGAAGCCGATTCCACTCCGGTTCGGTCTTTGTCACCTCGGTTACCCCAGGCTTTTGCTCCGAACCGTCACGACCGTGGAAGAACCGAGAGGGCACCCGCCGAAAAAACTCGATGCTCCCTCTACCTCGTCACCCCGGAAAAGGTCGGGGTCTGGCGCTTGAAAAATCGGTCCACCGATTGGCTTGTTCAGGCCAGTTTAGGAGGATGTCCGGCCGACCGAAACTGTTTAGGGAAGGTCGCCCAGCTCTTGCCTGACCACTCGGGCTATGCGGTCGGCTATTAGGCAGGCAGCGTCTTTGGTCGGGGCTTCGACCATCACCCTGACCAGCGGTTCGGTCCCGGATGCTCTCACCAGTACCCTCCCTTGTTCACCGAGTTCGGCTTCGGCATCCCGTACCGCCTTTTTTACGCCGGGGGCTTGGGACAGGTCTTTGGATCGTACTTCCAGGTTGACCAGCACCTGCGGGAACTCGGTTATCGCCGCCCGCCTCAGATCGCAAAGGGGTTGTTCGGTCTGGACCATCACCTCCAGAAGCCGGAGGGCGGTTAAAAGGCCGTCGCCGGTGGATCCTCTGTCAAGCTGGATCACATGGCCGGACTGTTCACCACCCAGGATGGCACCGTGACTGCGCATCGCTTCCAGAACGTATCGGTCGCCCACCCGGGTCACCACCAGCTCAATGCCGACCTCCTCCATGGACCTGCGTAGGCCCAGGTTGGACATCACGGTAGTTACCATCCGGTTTCCGACCAGATCTCCTCGGTGGTGGAGATGGCGGGCGATGACGGCCATTATCACATCCCCGTTGGCCACCCGACCCTCCTCGTCAACGGCTATCAGACGGTCGGCGTCGCCGTCGAAACAAAACCCGATCCGACCCTGGGCCTCGACCTGGGAGGCCAAGGTTTCGGGCGAGGTTGCGCCACATCGGTGGTTGATGTTGAGGCCGTCCGGGTCGACAAAGAAGGGCTTGACGTCGGCACCGAGCGACTCGAACAGTCGAGGAGCGACCTGATGGGCGGCCCCGTTGGCGCAATCGAGGGCCAGCTTCATGCCCTCCAGGGAAACGTTGGTCTGGCTACGGAGGATGTCCATATAGATATCTCCGGCGTCTTCCAAGACCACCCCGGTTCCGATCTCCGCTCCGGTAGGAGTCCTCCAGGGTGACCCCTCGGCCAGCCGAGCTTCGATCCGCGCCTCCTGGTCGTCATCCAGCTTGGCACCTTCTGCGTCTAGGAACTTGATCCCGTTATCCGGGGCCGGGTTGTGGGAGGCGGAGATCATCACCCCCAGGTCGGCCCCGAATCGGTTGACCAAAGCCGACACCGCCCCGACCGGAATAACGCCGGCATCCCTGGTTTCTACCCCGACCGAATGGAATCCGGCTTGCAGCGCCGAGAAGAGCATCAGACCGGAACGGCGGGTGTCGCGGCCTAGTATCACTACCCCGCCTTCGAACATCTCCCCGACGGCTCGGGCCAGTCCCACCGTCAGATCGACATCCAGGTCGGCGTTGGCGACCCCTCTTACACCGTCGGTGCCGAAGAGGAGACGTTGAGATGGAGGGTTAACAGGCAAGAGAAACCCGCCGACCGGTGTGGGGAGCCTTCTAGCGCTTGGTGTACTGGGGTGCCCGCCGAGCCTTCCGAAGACCGTACTTCTTGCTCTCCACCACTCGGGCGTCACGGGTCAACAGTCCGGCCTTCTTGAGGTCCTGGCGAAAAGTGGGGTCTATTTCGACCAGACTACGGGCTATCCCGAGTCGGAGTGCATCGGCCTGCCCGTTCTCACCCCCTCCTTCCAGCTTGGCCACCACGTCATATCGGCCGTCTACCTTGGCGACCTGGAGAGGTTCGATAACCCGCATCCGCCGGGCCATGGTGGGGAAATAATTCTCCAGGGTGCGCCCGTTGAGGATGAAGGTGCCGGTACCGGAGTAGAGTCGGACCTGGGCGATGGCCTCTTTGCGGCGGCCGGTGGCGTGAGCCAGCATTTTTTTCATTTCAGGAACCCGCCTTCCGGATTTCTAGGTCAAGAACTTCAGGGGACTGGGCCCCATGGGGATGGTCCGGGCCAGCATATACCTTGAGCTTACGAAGCATCCGCCGCCCTAGTCGGGTCTTGGGAAGCATACCCCGAACCGCCCGTTCGATAACCGCCTCCGGTCGGCGTTTAATGAGGCTGTCGAACGATTCCTCCTTGAGCCCACCCGGGTAGCCGGAGTGTCGATAATAGATCTTGCTCTGGCTGCCTGCGGAAGATACCGCCACCCGGGCGGCGTTGATTACCACCACAAAGTCGCCTCCGTCCAGGTGGGGGGCGTAGGTGGGCTTATGCTTTCCGGCCAGGATGGGGGCCAGTCGGGAGGCGAGACGGCCCAGCGGGACATCGGCGGCATCCACCACGTACCAGTGGCGGGTGATGTCGGACTGTTTAGGAGAGTAGGTAGTTTGTCGCTGAACCATTTATTACGCTCGTTTGTCGGGTGGGTGCTTCGGGTTAGGGCATAATCGGGCCGCGCGGTCGGAACAATAAACGCGGTCTGGTGCACTTACAGGTCCGAACCATGCCCGTCAAAACCCGGGTCACGCTTGAGGGGACCGGGGATGGGCGGCCGGTTGATTCTAGCCTTTCATTATCTTATTTGCCAAGAGTAGTTATTAAGGCTCCCACGGACCGAATCCGTAGTCCACCTGCCAGAGGATCAACCCGTGCGGTGGTGCCGCTCCCCTGGCCTGATTACGGTCTTGGGCAGCGAGGACATCCGGGGTGGAGTGCGGGTCGACCCTTCCCCGGCCTACCTCCACGGTGTAGGCGACTATCGACCGGACCATCTGATGACAGAAGGCGGCAGCGGTGATCTCCATCATCAACAGGTGATCGGATTGAGGGATCCACTCGGCGGATTGGACGGTACGCACCGTGGAGGCACCCGGTCTGCGCCTGCAGAAAGAGGCGAAATCGTGCTCGCCTACCAGGTATTGGAGCGCCTGATTCATGCCGAAAAGATCGAGTGGATGGGGCACATGCCAGGAATATCCCCTTTGAAGCGGGTCGGGGAACGGGCGGTTGAGAACCGTATAGCGATAGGTGCGCCGCCGGGCGGAGAACCGTGCCGAAAAGCCCTCCGACACCTCCGCCGCCTCGTAGACCACAATCTCGGGGGCGAGGAGTTTGGTGAGGGATCGGGTTAGCCGCTCGGAGCGGATCGGCTCGGAGGTAGTGAATGAAACCACTTGATGTCGGGCGTGAACCCCGGCATCCGTCCGGCCTGCCACCACCGTATCGAGTGGTACTCCGATAATCCGTTCCAAAGCCTTTTCCAGATCGCCTTGAACGGTGCGGAGCCGGGGTTGGCGAGCGTAGCCATGGAATCCTGATCCGTCGTAGGAAAGGTCAAGGCGGTAGGTGGGCAAGAGGCCGGATTTTCCCGGGTGCTTAAAACAAGATTATGGAGAGATACCAACCCAGCAGGCCGGCAGCGGCGGCAAAACTGTTCTCCGGATGCTCCAGATCGAACTGGGAGAGAGCCACGATCCGAAGGGCCAGGAAAAGCCAAACCGCGGTTATGAACAGGGCGAGCACCCACCATGAGGTGACCTGAGGGGTGAAAACCAGGGGCAGGAAGGCGACGTTGGCGAATCCGACCATGCGGAAAGTGGTGCGTGGATTCCCGTAGCGTTTGAAAATGTAGACCGACACCCCCCAAATGGCACCGGTTACCAGGGCGGCTCGCAGCAGGCCGGCGAGGATCGCAAAGCCGACACCCAGCAACGAAATGTCCCAGATGCGCGGGAGGGCACCCACCAGGGCGATCACCACTACCGCATTGCCGGTGGCGTAATTGTCGAAGACCAGACTCCGGTAGAAGGACCGGTCTATGCGACCGGCCAGAATCATCTGGTTGAGCAGGTTCATAACCACCTTCGGGATAGTTCGGAGGTGCGATCCACGCCGATATTAGAGGTGGCCCGGGTCATTTCCCTCCACATTGGATGTCCCGTCCTCCAAAGGCTACTTCTAGGAGGGTCGGGGTTCTCGCCGATACTCGGTGGCCAGCCAGATAGCAGTCAAACACCCCAAACCGGCCAGGACAATAGCCGGGATACGGAAGGTGCCGGCCTGGTCGATCCACCAACCGGTCAGGATTACCGCACCGGTAGCGAAGAAGGCGGCACCGGTTAGACCTCCCGAGACGGCCCGTAACGCCAAGGCGGGTTCCGTGATGCGCTGTCCGGCCAAGTGCCCCAGCAGACCCCAGGTGGGATAGTTGAAAAGTCCGAATCCGATCGCCGCCGCCAGGAGACCACCATACGACCAGTTGATGGCGAAAAAGGTGAGCGTGGTGGTGTAGGTGAGGGCGATCACCCCGATCACCAGGACCGGAGAGGCCCGATCCGACCATAAACCGGCTAGAACCGCAGTCACCAACCCCACCGAAGACGCCACCCACCAGAGCACGGCCATCGCCAAGGCCGACCCCATGAACTCTTCTTCGGCGGTGGCCGACATATAGCTGATAAAGGGGAACCCGGTCACCCCTAACGCCACCGAAACCAGCATGACCGTCCGACCGGCCCGAAGCGACCAAGCCTCTCGCCAGGCCCGAGGCCGCCCCGAACTACTACCGGCACCGGAGATGGTACCTCCGGGGAGGACCACTATCGCCGCCAATGCCGCCAAAACGGCCACGGCGGAAGCAATGAAGAACGCCCACCTCCACTGCCCCGGCTCGGCAAAAAGCAGGACGAACAGGCCGTTGACCCCTCCCCCCGCGCCGGCACCGGCACCTGCCACCGACATGACCCGTCCGTGTGAGGAAGGCTCGACCACCGAGGCTATCAACCGGACCGAAACTGCCCAGCTGATCGGTGAAACCAGGCTGATAATCGCCACGCAGCCTGCCAAGGCCGGTGCCGAATCTACCCAAACGATCACCAGGAACCCGGCTGCACCCACCGCCAGTGAGGCCAGAAGGATCGCCTGTAACGGGAAGCGATCTATAACCTTTACCCCGATCGCCGCCCCTAGTCCGTAGGCCATCAGACCGGAGGCCACCGCCAGTCCGAGCACCCCGTAGCCGGATTCCAACTGCTCCGCTATTCGAGGGAGAAAGGCCGGTACCAAACCATTTCCAAAACCGTGGGTGACCATGATCACCACGCAGAAAAGGACGGCCACCCGGCCGGATCCGACCCGTTTTAGATGAGCAGGAGAAGTGCCGGAGCCGGTCTCTGTTCCGGTCAACTAGCCCGACGAATCCCGGTCTGGAACCCGGGCCCTTCTTAAGACCTGGTCGATAGGGGTAACGGCCAGATCACCGAGTTCCTGAACGTATTCATAGCCGAACCGGCCTTTGATGCAGAGATGGCCGGAGGTAACCGAGTGGTCCATAGGCGAGGTGACCTTGACGATCCGGTTGTCCTGGACGTGGAGATCCAGGTTGCATCCCACCCCGCAGTAGGAACAAATCGTCCGGGTTACGGTCTGGTCGTCCTCATCCCACATTCCGGCCAGACGTAACTCGTGCTCGCTGCGGAACATGAGCGCTCCGGTCGGGCACACCCCTATACAGTTGCCGCAGAAAACACAGGCCGAGTCGGTGAGGCCGGTGTCGAACTCGGTGGAGATGCGGGCGTCGAAACCGCGACCCGCCACGGCGATGGCGAAGGTGTTCTGGGCATCTTCGCCGCAGGCTTCCACACACTTGTAGCAGAGGATGCAACGGGAGTAGTCCCGAATATACAGCTCGTTGTCGACTTTGACCGGCTGGTGAACCGTCTCAGCCGTGCTCCCGTCGCCGAGATGGTGGTGGCCGGCTACCCGCTGATCCCGGTCTTCGACCGGATCGGCCTGGGGACCGTAGCGGTCGGGATCGCAACCGTAGCGAACCATCCAGTCCACCGTTTCTTCGTCCACCAGACTCAGGTCTACGGAAGAGGCCAAAAATTCGTAGACCATCTTGCGAGAATGCCGTACCCGTTCGCTGTCGGTGTTCACCTCCATGCCCTCTTCTACCGGACGACTACAGGAGGGCACCAGGGTTCGGTTGCCCGGTACCTCCACCACGCACACCCGACATACGTTTACCGGGGTCAGGTTGTCCAGATAGCAGAGGGTGGGCTGGTCTTTTCCCAGTACACGGCAGGCGTCGAGGATGGTGGCACCAACCGGAACGGACACCTCGGTTCCGTCAACAGCCAGGGTGATGTCAGCCACGCGAGCCCTCCAACAGTCCCAGGTCGATGACCGATCGGATGGCCGTAGATGCCGTGTGTCCCAGTCCACAGATGGAGGCGTCGATCATCACCTGCGCTATGTCCTCAAACAGCTCATCCTCCCAGGGCAATCCTCCGCAGTGACGAGCCAACAGCTCCTCCTGGCGGACGGTTCCCACCCTACAGGGTACACACTGACCACAGGATTCGTCCCGGAAAAAGCGGGCGATCCGCTGGGAAAGGTCGGCAAAGTCGGTGCGGTCGTCGAACACCATCACCACGCCCGAACCCAGGGTGGCCTTCCGGTCTTGGGCACCTTCGAACGTCAGAGGCATGTCCAGGTAATCCTCCCCTACGAACAAACCGGCCGCACCTCCAAGCATTATCGCCCCGATAGACCCGCTGCCGGTTACTCCCCCGGCCAAATCGACCAGCTCGTCCAGGGTGATCCCGAACTCCACCTCATAGACGCCGGGGGTCGCCACCGCGCCGGACAGGCAGAAGAGCTTGGGGCCGGTGGACTGAGTGGTCCCGATGGCGGCGAAGGCATCTCCACCTTCCAAGACTATTTCTGGGACGTTGATCAGGGTTTCTACGTTGTTGATCACCGTCGGACGGCCGAACAATCCCGCCTGGGTGGGGAAGGGGGGTTTGTTGCGGGGCTCCCCCCGATGACCTTCGATGGAGTTCATCAGGGCGGTTTCCTCGCCGCATATATACGCTCCCCCTCCGCGGCGGATCTCGATGTCGAACGATTTGCCCGACCCGTCCACATCATCGCCGAGAAGTCCCGACTCCCGGGTCTGTTCGATGGCGTTTTCGAGGAGGGATTGGGCGAAAGGATATTCGGCGCGGATATAGAGATATCCCAGCTCGGCACCTATCGCCAGTCCGGCGATGGTCATCGACTCGATCAGGGCAAAGGGATCGCCCTCCATTATCACCCGGTCTTTGAAGGTGCCCGGCTCGGACTCGTCGGCGTTGCAGATCAGATAGCGGAGGGTGACCGAAGAGCGGGCGACCGCCTCCCATTTGATCCCCATCGGAAAGGCCGCGCCTCCTCGTCCCCGCAGGTTGGAGGCTTTGATCTCCGACAAAACCTGATCGGCACCCAGGTCGATGGCTTTGGTCAGGGCGCGATATCCTCCGGCGCGGCGGTAATCCTCCAGCGAGGTGGGGTCCACCCGACCGATCCGCTTCAACAGGCGCAAAGCAGGGTCGCCGGCTTGAGGGACGGTAGCCGGAACCTCCTCGGGTTTGCCCCCTTCCAAAACCTTGATCACCTGGTCGGTGTCGGTGACCACCGCCACGCAGTCGGCCTCTCCGGCCCGCTGGTAGAAGACGGCCGGTGCCTGATCGCACTGGCCCAGACAGGGGCTGGGGTGAACGTCTGATCGCCCCTCCAGGTCGGAGAGTATTTTGTTGCCACCCTGGTTGCGACAGGCCACGTCGTCGCAGATATGAGCTACCCGGGCCGGCCTCTCCTCCAGCGACAACAAGGCGTAGAAACCGGCCACCCCGTAGGCTTCGGCCGGCGGGACCAGCAGGCGTTGGCAGATATAGTTGAGCGCCCCGGCACTAACCCAACCGATGGCGTCGTTAACCGCATGGAGGGTGGGGAGAATATGCTGCCTCCTGTCTTGGGAGGCCCGAAAGCCGCCCTCGGCCAGAACCGCATCCTCGGGCCTTTCCTCCCCGCCTTCCCAAGCCGATTGAGGAAGCCCTAAATGCCCGTCGACCGCGGCACGCTCCGCAGCGGTAGGCAGAGCCGACATAAGGCGTAGGTCGATGGTGCTTGCTCCTCTGTCCTACCGACTCTATCCGACCGGCTCGATCCGCACCGCGGTGGCCTTGAACTCGGCGGTGCCCGATTTGGGGTCCCAGGCGTCGATGGTGAGCAGGTTCACGTCTACCTCGTCGGGATCGTGGACGGACATGAAAGCCAGGCCGGGACGGAGCGACCGATCGAACCTGACCGGTGCTTTAAGGGATCCGCGCCGCGAGACAACCCGTACCGTCTCGCCTTCGGCCACCCCGAGGGTATGGGCGTCCGAGGGCGCTACTTCGAGGGCGACGGCGGTTCTGAGCGGGGATGAGTAGCCCCCGGACTGGACCCCGGTGTTATAGGAGTCAAGCCGGCGACCGGTGGTAAGGCGGATCGGAAAATCCTCGCTGAGTTCGTCCACCGGTGGGGCCCAGGGGGTGGAGAAGAAGGGGGCCGGGTGGCGCGGCAAGGGGTCGTCCCAGAGATCACCGTGCAGGAACAGGGTTCCGGGATGTTCTTCGTCGTAACACGGCCACTGCAGGCCGCCCTCCTCGGCGAGCCGACGGTATGACATCCCGGCGTGGTTGGGGGACAGGCTGCGCAGCTCATCCCATACCTCTTCGGCGGTCGGGTATCCCCATCCCCTACCCATCCGTTCGGCCAGGCCTGAAATTATCGCCAGATCATCTCGGGCATCTCCCGGGGGGTCAAGCGCCTTGCGGACCCGCTGGACCCGCCGCTCGGAAGAGGTAACCGTGCCGTCCGTCTCGGCCCAACCGGCCGCCGCCGGGAACACCACGTCGGCCAGCTCGGCCGTCTTGGTCATGAGTATGTCCTGCACCACCAGAAACTCCAGCCCGCGGAGGAGATGACGGGCGTGGTCGGAGCGAGCCTCGGACTGGGCGGGGTTCTCGCCGATCACGTAAAGTGCGGTTATCTCGCCGGTCTCCATCGCCTCCAGCATCAGCGACAGATGCTTGCCGGCCTGGTAGGGAACCGGGTGGCCCCAGAGGGCTTCGAACTTGCCCCTGGAAACCGGGTCCTCGACTTCTTGGAAGCCAGGCAGACGGTTGGGAAGCGCGCCCATGTCGCCGCCGCCCTGGACGTTGTTCTGGCCGCGGATCGGAACCAATCCCGAACCGTAGCGACCCACGTGGCCGGTCAGGAGGGCCAGGTTGATGAGGGCCAAGACGTTGTCGGTGGCGTTGTGGTGCTCGGTGATGCCCAGCGTCCAGCAGATCTGGGCCTGGTCGGCGGCGGCAAAGTCGTGGGCCAGGCGGCGGATCACTTCGGCGGGGAGACCGGTAATTTCGCTGCCCCTCTGCAGGGTCCAGGGCTCTACCGACTCGGCATACGCATCAAAACCCCTCGTGGCGTGACGGATGAAATCCTCGTGGTGCAGACCGGCCGTGATTATCTCCCTGGCGACGGTGTTGGCCAGGGCGATGTCCGAGCCCACCTCCAGTCCGAGCCAGGTATCGGCCCACATCGCCGAGGTGGTACGACGCGGGTCAATGGCATACAGCTTGGCACCGTTACGGACCCCCTTCATTAGGTGATGGAAGAAGATCGGATGAGCCTCCCGGGCATTGGAACCCCAGAGCAGGATCACATCCGTGGTCTCGATCTCCTGGTAGGAACAGGTCCCGCCTCCTACTCCGAACACTGCCGCCAGACCGGCGACCGAAGGAGCGTGTCAGGTGCGGTTACACGAATCTATATTGTTCGACTCCATGACCAGGCGGGCGAACTTCTGGGCCAAAAAGTTCATCTCGTTGGTCGCTTTCGAGCACGAGAACATGCCGTAGGAGGTACCGGTGTGGCGGCTAAGCCCCTCTGCGGCCCGGTCCAGTGCCTCGTCCCAGGTGGCCGGAACCAACTCGCCGTTATGCCGAACATAGGGGGTCGTCAAACGAGGACGGGTTTTTCGTGGCAATTCCATCACCTCCCTTCCGGCCGAATATTCGGAATCGGTATCCGAACGACGCCAAGGGTAAAGATTAACCGTTTGAAAACCCGACCGGTTGCGGCGGCTACTCCTCGATGTCCACCAAAGCCGATCAACCTCACTATCCTATTGGCCGACATAACCCACCATCCCGTTCGGTGGGTTGAGAGAATAATCTTGCGCCGCGATTCGATATTCGGTCCGGTAAGTCCGAGAAGCAAAGAGTGAATAGTGAAACATAGGTTTTTTGTACAAGAAAGATTTTCGGCCCGGTCCTCCGCCACCTTTAACGAAGGGTTTTCCTCCGCAGGGAGGCGGGTCGGAACCGGCCTGCTGATGCTCCTGGCCTCGATATTGCTGTTCGTCTTGTTCCTCTCCATCGGGTCTGCGGAGGCGGAAGACGGCATATATGACGATGTGGAAGTCACCAAGTGGTTCGCCTCTTCGGTAGAAACGCTCGGACTCACCTCGATCACCGAAGGAACCGAATGCGCCGGCAACGCTTTTTGTCCGTTTGAGCTGCTCACCAGGCATGCACTGTCGGTTTGGCTGGGGCGGGCACTGATAGGAGGGGAGCCCACCCCGAGTGGTTCCGTAAGGTTCGCCGACGTCCCGTCCGGCCATCCTTGGGCCGCTCATATCGACCGGATCGTCGAGCTGGGCTTCCTACAGGAATGCTCGGACGATCCGATGATGTTCTGCCCCGACCATCCCATCAAAAGATCCGACATCGCCGAGATAATGGTGGAAGCCTTCGGCCTACCGGAAGCGCCCGAGGCAGGAATCGGCGACATTGCAGATACGGCCAATCCGGACGCAATCAATGCCCTGGTAGGGGCGGGGATTTCTATCGGGTGTTACCAAGAACCCCTTTTGTTCTGTCCGAACGATTATGTGACCAGGGCCCAAATGGCTGGTATGTTGGCCCGGGCCATCCACCTGGTACCCCGGGCAGGAGGGCCTTCGCCCTATCTCGCCATTGACCCCGATCTGCACACCGGACAGCTGGAAAACGGTCTCACCTATTACGTTCGTAGCAACGACAACCCCGGCCAGAGCGTCTCGATCCGACTGGTGGTTAGGGCCGGATCGGTCAATGAACCCGAACCGCATCAAGGCATAGCCCACTTCCTGGAACACGTCCTGTTTGAAGGGACGGAAGACTATCCGACCGGTCTGCTGTTGAGCGATACTATCCGTGACCTGGGTGCCGAACTCGGCCCCGACCTGAACGCCTGGGTGAATTACAACCAGACGGTCTACACGCTGACCATCGCCGCCGATCAACCCGAAAAGGTTTCCACCGCCCTACACGTTCTGTCGCAGATGGCTCATGCCGCTCAGATTCATCCTCGGGTGGTAGTCCACGAGCGGGGGGTGGTTATAGACGAGCTCCGTCTGGCGACTCGGACCTGGACCGGCCACATCTCTTCGGAGTTCGACCGTATCTATACCGAAGGCACGCCTTATGAGGGTTACGACCCGATCGGAACCGAAAGCGCCATCGAGTCGCTCACGTCCGAGGAGCTGCGGGACTTCTACGAGACCTGGTATGTGCCTTCGAATATGGCCATCGTGGTGGTAGGCGATATGCCCGCCGACGAGATGCTGGGGATGGTGGAGCAGCACTTCGGGCCGATTCCGGCGGGCGAGAGGCCGCAGTTCTCCCTTCCCGACATTACGCCGCACTACCGGCCTTCCTACCACGTAGTCACCCATGAGGAACAGGGTTACGACTATATTTCGCTCGATTTTCAGCTGCCGTCCCGGGTATACGGACAGGTAGACAATCAGCGCCGAGCTCTGACCGCCCAGCTGATCAGGCTGATGGTGGCGAACATTCTCGACGACGCCTACTACCGCGGCGAACTACTCCAGGTGGACCGTCCCACCTTCCAGGCCTTCAGCCATGCGCAGGGGCTGAACTACCTGGGGACCAACTGGCAGGGGGATAACCTGTCCGCCGCCACTACCGCCTACATGTCTGTTTTGAAGACCATCGAAAAGCATGGGTTCTCGGAAAGCCATCTGAACCGGGCTGTGGAAGCGCTGAAAACCTCTCTTGAGTCTCGGCTGGAGAGTGCGGCCACGAGAAACAATGGGCCTTACGCCCAAGAATACGGACGGCATTTCCTGTCCGGCGGCGACCTGGGCACGGCGCAGGACCGTTATGACCAGGCCCTGGCCCTTCTGGAGACCATCACCCCGGGTGAGCTGACCGCTAGATATCGGTGGATAATGAAAACCAGCGGCCCGGTGGTGATAGCGGTCGGGTCGTCTCCGGATTCTCTCCCCACGACTGACGAGCTGGCCGAGGCGGTAGCAGCCGCCAAGCCCTCAGCTGAACCTCCTCACGAGGAGGCACCCATCGAAGAGCTGATGTCTGCACCGGATCCGGTAGAGCCGACAGCAGAGGGCACGCTCGACCTTCTGGAAGGAAGCTACGAGTGGGAGTTTGATAACGGTGCCAAGGTAACCTTCGTTCCCTCGGATATTGCCCAAGGAACCGTCAATATGTCGGCCAGATCCTTGGGCGGGTGGTCGCAACTTCCGGTCGGATCGGCCGCCCTGGCTAATACGGCTGTCGAGGCGGTGCTACGCAGCGGGTTCGGCGACAACTCCAAAGCCCAGATCAACCGGTTCCTGAGCGACAACACCGCCTCTTTGGGCGCATTTATAAGAGAAAGAGAGGAGGGGTTCAGCGGCTCTTCCTCCCCAGAAGACCTGGAAACCTTGTTCCAGTTGGTTCACCTGCTGGTAACCGCTCCCCGGGTGGACGAGGCGGCGTTCGGCCAAGCCCGTAACGAGGCGGTTATACGTACCTCTTTATCCGAGGTTAACCCGGCCTGGCAGGCCTATCTGGCCTATCTGGATGCCCGGTACGGCCTTGAATCGCACCGACCGGTAGTTACCTGGGAGCAGCTGGCTTCGATGACGGCGGAGGGCTTGGAGGATCTGTACCGAAGCCGCCTTGGTGATGTGGACGACATGGCGCTGGTGGTGGTGGGGGATGTTGACCTGGCCGAGGTGGAGCGGTTGGCCCGTCATTACATAGGCACCCTCCCCTCCGGTGAATCCGACACCTTCACCGACCTTCATCGGCCCTTCCCGACCGGGGTTACCAGGCGAGAGGTGCCGGTGGCCGAAGACGCGAGTGCGGTATTGGAGATATCGCACGAGGCGGCCGTTCCCACCACTCCGGCCAACCGGGTTAATGCCGATGTGCTCGAAGTGATCCTGAACGATCAGCTGTTCAACCAGATCCGTGAGAAGCTGGGTGCCTCCTATGTAGCCGGAATCAACATCTATTCCGGCTTCGCCCCGGCGCAGACCATCTTTTCGGATGTGACCGTCACGGCCGAGGTCGGACAGCTGGAAGAGGTGCACTACCGGACCCTGGCCCTGTTGGCCAATATTGCGAACAGCGGTCCGGGTGCCGAGGAGCTGCGCCGGGCGGTAGCCATTGTCAGGGCCAACTACGATCGGATAACAAACGGTACCTACCTTGGGGTGATGGGCCAACGACTGTACCTGGAGGAGGAGAATCTACTCACCCCCGAGCGTTCGTTGGAGGAGCTGGAGAGGGTAACCCCGGCCTCGGTCCGATCCCTGGCGGAAGCCCTTTATAGCAACGGAAATTGGATTGAGATCATCCGAACACCCACCGGAAGCTACACCACCCCGGAAGGCTAAAACGCCTACCTCGCCTGTGCCCGACTAACCGGTGGGAGAAACCAGCCTTCCTCGGTTCTGATCGATCACCTGACCCCGGTCGAATATGGTCGCACCGCGGCATAAGGTGGTCACCACCCGTCCCTTCAGGCTCATTCCGTCGTAGGCCAGGGCACTCCCGCCGGAACGGGCCAAGAACTCGGAGGTGCGGACGATACGGTCGGCCTCCGGGTCGATCAACACCAGATCGGCCTCCGAACCGGGCGATATGGTGCCCTTTCTCGGGTAGATCCCGTACAACCGGGCCGGGTTGGCGGTCATCACCTCCACCGCCAACTCCAACGGGATTTTTCCGGTTAGACCGGCGTCGATCATGGAGGGGACCAGCATCTCCAGGGAAGGTATGCCCTGTCCGGCGCTTGCAAAATCGGCGGCCGCCTTCTCCTCAGGTGTGAAGGGGGCATGATCGGAGGCCACCACCGACAGCGAGCCGTCCCGGAGCGCCTCCCATAGATAGGCTACGTCCTCGGCGGGCCGGATAGGAGGGCCTACTTTTACGAAATTGCCGAACTTGGGGATGGCCGACTCGTCCAACAGCAGGTAATGGGGACAGGACTCGGCGGAAAGGTCAACTCCTAAGCTTTGGGCCGCCTTCACCTCCTCCATAGCCAGACGGGAGGTGATATGCACGATATGGGCTGACAGATCCAGGTCTCTGGCGATGGTGGCGACCAGACCTACCGCCGCCGCCTCTACCATTGGCGGTCGGGACGGATTACCGAACCGATCGGTTTCGTTACGGAACAGCTCGAGGAACTGCTGGCTTTCGGCGTGCACGGCGCATCTCAGGCCGGTAGCTCCCACCGCACGAAGGCATTCGTAGATCTGTTCCGGTGCACCGGCCCACAGGCCTTCGAACTCCACCATCCGCTCGGGAGGAGGCCGGTGGGTGAAAAGTTTGAAGCCGATCGACCCGCATTCGGCCATCGCCTCCGCCCGGGCCGGGTCGGTAAAGCCGGCCCCCGAGTAGAGGGCGAAGTCCACCAGACTTTCCGACTCGGCGATCGACCGGCGGAGTTGGAAGGCCTCCGGAGTGCTACAGGGTGGGTTGGAGATGGGCATCTCGAACAGGGTGGTCACCCCTGAGGCAGCAGCCGCCCTGGAGTCGCTCTCGAAGGTAGCCCGCTCCGGATTGCTGGGAGCCCGGCAATGAAAATGGGCGTCGATCGCCCCGGGTATAACCAAATGTCCGGTGGCGTCGATCTCGTCGCGGGCCGGACCCAAACCTCCGGGCGAGACGACCTCGGAGATGATTTCCCCCTCGACTCCGACGTCGGCGGGGCGGAAGTGGCCGTCGCTTACTACCACACCGCCGACGATCCTGAGGTCAAGCATCTATACCGGGGCTTTCGAGTCGCCGAATACCTGGTTCAAAATGTCTATGTATCCGAAAGAGGTCGGTTTATACGGGGTTCGCCGGCTTTCAGGCCCGACGATATCCGATTTCCGGGCCCGGGCCCCACCGGGTACCGAGACCTTCCAGATCCCTTCCGGTCTGGGTGTAGCCGCCTTCGGAGGAGAAGGCCATCTGGCCCCGCACGAACACCCGCTTAACGTCCTTCATAGCATCAAGGGAGGCCAGCGGATCGCCGCCCACCGCCACCACATCGGCGGTTCTGCCTACCTCCAGGGTGCCGAGCTGGTCTTCCAGACCTAACAGCTTGATACCCCGGCGGGTGATCGAGTTCAGAGCGTCCAGATTGTCCGGGCAGACCCCGATCTCCACCATGAACTTAAGCTCTTCGGCGATGGCATAGTGCGGCACCACCGGGCTACCGGCGTCGGTGCCGAACACGATCGGAATCCCTGCCCGGGCGGCGGCTACGTTACCGGCGAAACGGCTCTTTTCGGCCATCTGGTCCTTACGGCGCTCCACGTCAGATACGGTCATACCGAAGTCCAAACCGAACTTGACCTGCTGCACCAAAGGCGAAAAGGTGGTGACAATGGGTACGCCCTTTTCGACCAACAGCTCGATGGTCTTCGGGGTCATCGAACCGCCGTGCTCCACGCAGTCCACCCCGGCCTGTACCACCCGATAGATGGCCTCGTCGAAGGTGGCGTGGGCGGTCACCATCATCCCGTTCTGGTGGGCCTCTTCGACCATCGCCCGAAGCTCGTCCATGGTGAACTGGACCTCTTCGTGTGATCCCATGATCTTGATCCAGGTGGCACCGGCCTTGAACTGTTCGCGGATCGCCTTGCGAACCCCGTAGATGCCGTCGGCTTCCCGGCAGCACCACCAGGTGTGTCCGCCGGTGGTGCAGATGGCCCTACCGTTGGGGAACAGCCGGATCCAGGGTGCCCAACCGTTGTCTATGGCGGTCTTGGCGTCGATGTTGGCGTTGTTCATGCCTAGGTCGCGGATGGTGGTCACCCCGGCCGACAAATGGCGATGGACGTTCATCACCGCCTTCATAGCGTTGACGGCCGGAGACTCGTTGGCCTGAATCTCCAGGTCATGGGTTCCGTCCCATCCCAGGTGAACATGACAGTTCACCAGGCCGGGCAGCAGGTACATCCCGGAAACATCTACCACCTTGTCGCCGTTCTGGGAGGAGGCGGTGCCCAAGGAGGCGATCTGCTCGCCTTCGATTACCAGGTCCTGTTGGGTGGAGGGTCCGCCGTCAAGGTTGACTACCACTCCGCCTTTGAGAATCGTTCGCACGGGTTTGGTTCCTTTCTTGAGTTCGATCAGATTTTCCCCAGCCGACGCAGGGCATCACCTACGGCAGCCAGATTAGGAAGGGTCAGTTCAGAGTAGTTTCGGGAGATCATCACCCCTTCCGCTCCCCCGTCGAAGGAGGCTTCCACCATCGCTTCTACGTCGGGTGGGGTGATATCACGGGCCACGGTCTCCACCCCTAGGCCGATGCCCGGGTAGACCGCCACCTCGGGGCCGACCGCCTCGACATAGCGTCTGGTGAAATCGGCCAGATAGCGGGGGCTGAAACCGGCCGGGGGAAGGTCTTCGAAGGCCGCCTCGTCCAGGCCCAAGATCTTGTAGAGGATAGGAGTCCATTCGGACGGGGAGGCGTCGCCCAGCACCGTCTGGCACAGGTTTTCGACGAACTTGGTGAAGCGGGCACCGGCGGGGGCGTTGTAGAACACCGGCTTGAGCCAGTCGGCGTAGAGCTTGTACTCGGCCGGGTCGTGGGCGGCCCGCAGCAGCGGGTTGAAGGTGTTGATCATCTGCCAAATCCCCAGACCGACCTGATAATGGTCGCCAAAGAAGCGAACCAGACCCGAAATCTCCTGGTAAAGGTTCTTGTGGCCGTCCCACCACAGCTTCTGCCATTGCGACACCTCGGGATATTCGAACAGGTGGCGGAGGAAGGTGATCAGCTTCCCGTCCGGGGGCTGGTAACCGGCCCGTACCGCCGTCAGATATTCGTGTATCCGCCGGTACCCTTCGGCGGCCCGACCGGTGTCGATGTTCCGGCGATGACCTTCGGATCGGCAGTGGACACAGAAGCAGGTGGGTACCTCGTTGCTGACGATCATCGAGGAGAGGGGATCCTCTCGCTCGATACCCCACATAATGCCGGCCAGATCGTATTCGTTGAGCCAGTTGTCGATCACCCCGAACCACCAGTTCCGATAGTCGGGGTTGTAAAGGCAGGGCCGGGCGGTTTTCCGTCCCCAAGGGTCAACCTCCATAACCTGGACGAAGCCGGGCTGCCAGAGGGGCTTAGGGTTGATGTGGGAGGTCTCGCAGTAGTAGGGGAACACTTCGATTCCCCGCTCCCGGGCGGCCGGGATCACATCACCCAGAATGTCCCAGCCCTGATATAGGGGGTCGGGGGCGGTGAAGTCCTTGATGGTGGTGCCGTGGTAGTACTTGGGGTCCGGCGGGAAGAAGGCCCCTCCCTGCAGATGGTCGGGTGCCTGGCCGCCATGGTCGGGAAAGTCGTTGCTTCCGGAGCGTCCGGCGTTGCCCCGGGCCCACGACAGGGCAGATATGAAGATGGCGTTTACCCCGGCCTTTTCTACGAAGATGTCCAGAGTCTCTTCGATGCCTTCGTCGATGAAGCTGATGCCTCCGACCTGCATGCCGACGAAGGTTTGGTCGCTCATCAGGCTGCACCGTTTCGGCGGCGGATCACCCTTCCGGCCGAACCCATCTCCAAGGCCACCGTGTCGCCGGCGGGGGTTCCGGCGGTATGGGGGGTCATCAACAGGTTAGGGGTGCTACGGAGGGGGCTGTCCGGCAGGATCGGTTCCCACCAGAACACATCCAGGGCGGCACCGGCCAGATGCCCGCTGTGGAGCGCCGCCATCAGGGCATCCTCGTCGACCAACCTGCCCCGGGCGGTGTTGACGAAGAACGACCCTTCGGGCATGAGGGCGAACTCACGGGCACCCATCATCTTTTCGGTCTCTGGGGTGAACTTGTTGTGGAGGGAGACACAGTGCGACTCCGCCAGCAGCTCGTCGAAGGGAAGGTAGCGGATACCCAGCTCGGCCTCCTCCTCGGGTGAGAACCGGGTGCGCTTGTAGTAGACGACATCCACTCCGAACGCCACCAGCATCCGGGCGGCCGCGCTGCCGATCTGACCCACGCCCACCAAGCCCACCGTCTTGCCCAGCACCGCCTCGAACAGATCCAGGCCCACCCAGTTGTAGGAGTAGTTGAGCTGGTCGGTGACGAACGGTTCCATTCCGTCCACTATCACTCCGTCCATGAGCCGCCGCTGGGCGGTGGGAAGCCGCTTGAAGAGCGCCAGGATGAACATCACGGTGTGCTCCGCCACGCTGATCGGGCCGGGGGATAAGACGGCTTCGGTCCATACTCCCATCGAGTCGCAGACCTCATCGGAGACGGAGGCACCACCCGAGTCGATTAGCACTACCCCCTTTAGGGAGGAAAGTGCGGCCAGGCGGTCTTCTTCGATACTGTCCTGCCGAAGAACCAGGTAGTCGGCCTGTCCTATGGTCCCGGCACCGAGGGCGTTGGTTAGCACCATTGCACCGTCTGGAAGGGCTTTTTGGAGGGCGTCTACCTGGGCGGAGGTGAACTCCTCGATGAGGGCTACCTTCGGAGCGCTCATCGGCCACTCCGGCAGTCGTTCCAGAGCCGCCCGAATCGTTCCAGCGCCTCGGCCAGCTGGTCCCGTGGGGCCAGATAGGAGATGCGGATGTAATGTTTGGCACCTTCGGCGAAAATGTTGCCCGGGGAAAAGAGAATCCCGTATTCGACCGCCCGATCGGCGAATTCGACCGCATCCATGCCCGAACCGGACACGTTGGCGAAGAAGTAGAAGCCTCCCTTTGGCTCGCCGTAGGTTACCCCCAGGTTGTCGAAGGTCTCCCGCATCATCGACCGGCGAATGTGGTATTCCTCCATCATTTCGGCCATGAACTCCTGCGGCCCTTCCAGCGCGGCCAGGGCGGCGTGCTGGGAGGGAAGCGAGGTGGAGATGCTGAGCGAGTGGCGGGGCTCGGTGGCGGCCAAGATGTAGTCGGCCGGGCCCGCCATATATCCCACTCGGAAGCCGGTCATGCTGTAGGCCTTGGAAAACCCGTTGATGGTGATGGTCCGCTCCCACATGTCCGGCAGGGTGGCGAAGGAGACGTGCTCGAACCCGTCGTACACCACCTTCTCGTACAGCTCGTCGGAGATCACGACCAGACCGGGATGGGCGCGAACCACCTCGGCGATTTCTTCCAGGGTTTCGGCGTTGATCACCCCGGCGGTGGGATTGTTGGGCGTAACCAGCACCAGCAGCTTGGTGCGTTCGGTTATGGCCGCATCTATGGCTTCCGGCTTGAGCTCAAAATCTTCCTCTTCCACGGTGGGTACGTAGACGATGTGTCCACCCGCCATGGTGATGTTGGCCGGATAGGCCATGTAATGAGGGGTGGCCAGCAGAACTTCGTCGCCTGGGTCCAGCATGGTCTGGAGGCTCACCGCCATCGACTCCTGCGCACCGGCGGTAACAATAATCTCGGAGGCGGCGTCGTATTCCAGGTTGTTGTCTTCCTTGAACTTACGGGCGATCGCCTCCCGTAATTCGATCATCCCTCCGGGCGGGGTGTAGCCGACGTGGCCGGTATCCAGACAACGCTTGGCCGCCTCGATAATGTGGCGGGGGGTGGGAATGTCGGGCTCTCCCCTGACCAGTCGGATGATGTCGTCACGACCTTCCACCTTGCGCATGATCTTGAAATAGGGCGACTCATGGCCGCCTCGGATCCGCAGGGTACGTTCCGCCAACCTTTTTCTTAGTGTGCTCTGGCTCATCGGGACTCCATCTTCTTCGATCTATCTCTATCTGGGAGCTAACGGGTTTTTCTTGGGGGGTCTTTGGTTCCTGGTCAGCCGCCCAACTCGGCGTAACGGCGCATGCCCTCTTCTATACCGATCGGGTTCCAACCCAACTCGGCACGGGCTTTATCGCAGGATATGGTGGTAGCCCGATCGGGGGTGGCATCCACCAGCATTTCGGCATCGTCGTCCACCACCACCCCGAAGGCGGAAACGGCCGCATTAAGTACGTCGCTGAACGGGATGGGGTCGCCGGAGGAGAAGGCGAAGGCCCGGCTGTTCATCTCGCCCGAGAAGAAACGGTGGGCACCTTCGGCAACATCGTCCACGAACACCCAGTCGCAGCGGTCTTCCATCCCGATCACCCGGACCGGTTTACCGTCCAGGGCGGCATCGGCCAGCTGCTTGGCCTGGGTGACGAATGGGCGGGTGTCACGGAACTCCTCGGCCGGACCGTACATGGAGGTGGGACGGATGGCACCGGCGTCGAACCCGAACATGTCGGAGTAGCGGAACAGCATTATCTCGGCGGCGAGTTTGGCCGACCCGTAGAGGGAGAAGCCCCCGTCGGCGTCGGCCTCCATGAGAGTTTCCTCCTCGAACTGGTTGTAGACCCCGGCAGAAGAGATGAACAGAAACTTGTCGAGGCCGTTCAGTCGGGCGAATTCCAGGGCGTTCAGGGTTCCGGTGAGGTTGACCCTGACCAGACTGGTGGGGTTCTCCTTGGCCTCCTGGATGCTGGGGGTGAGGGCGGCGGCGTGGACGATGCCGTCTACCGGTCCGGTCAGGTCGGTTGACCAGGCCTCCGGGTCGCCCACATCAAGCACCACATAGTCCACCTTGTCGGCGGGGGTGTCCGATCTGGGGACGAACCGGTCGGGCGGAAGGATGTCCGCCGCTACTACCTGTTCGCCGCCTCGGGCGAAAGCCCGCACCAGGGCCCGGCCGAAGAACCCGGCCGCGCCGGTAATCAATACTCGCATCTGGATTGTCTATTCCCTTCTCCGGCGCTTTTGCACCGGCTTATTCGATTCGATGAGGACTCAATCGGGCCTTTCTGTTCTGATGGCCCGTGCTTAGGGGGTTGATCGACAAGCGGAGTAGGTGATCTAGGCGTCCAGGACTATCCACTCATCGCTCTGGTCGACCATGCGGGTGCCGCCGTCGGGACCGACCAGAACGTTGTCGGCGATGCTGATACCGCCCAGCCGAGCCCCGGTTTCGGCATCCGAGAAGCCTCCGATGGCGGGGTGAAGGTTGATCATCATGTTCTCTTCCATGATCCTGGGCATGCCCGGCACCCAGGGCGGCTCCAGCGAGTCGATCCCGATACCGTGGGCGGTGTAGGAGTTGGAGTCCCGGGCGTCGTATCCGTACTTGTCATACACCCGGTCGCGGGCGTGGAGAACGGTGTCGGAATGCTCGCCTGCCTTCATAGCCTGCACACAAGCCTCGAAGCTCTCCACCCGCATCTCCCAGAAGGCTTTCTGCTCGTCATTGGGAGGTTTGAAGCTGTACACCCGCCGAACCTCCACCCAGTAGCCGAGCGGACCGCCCCATTCCAGGTCGATCACCATCACGTCGTCCTCTTCGATCACCCCTCGGGTGCCGGGGGCGAAGCAGCTGAACGGTGCCCTGCCCATCAGGGCGATACCTTCCATGCAGCCCAGCTGGCGGGCCAGGCGATGGGCTTCCGAAAGAACGTCTACTTCCTGGACACCGGGACGTATCTCGGCCTCCAGGGCGTTGAAAACCCGACGCATGATGTTGCCGGTTTCGATGGTGGAGTCGATCTCTTCTTGGCTTTTGATGGCCCGTACATCGTCGAAAAGGTCGGTGGCGTCCATCCAGTTGGCGTTGGGGAGGGCGGATTTCATGCTGTTGTAGTCGGCTACCGAAGTGATATCGGCCAGTCCGACTATCCCGATGTTGCCGGTGGCGAGGCCGTGGTCGGAGAGGATGGCCCCGATCTCGGTGCCCGCATCGTCCGGCTGGCGATAGTCGTTCAGCCACATTCCCTGCATGGCGTATCCGGTACCCCATAGCGGATCGACTACAAAAGAGGCCTCGCCTTTCAGGGGGAGCACCACAAAGCCCCGTCCCGCCCACTGGAAGATGTCGCTCACGTACTGAACCCGACCCCGGACGAACTCGTCGCCTCGGCTACAGATAACGAAGGCGTCCATACCGGCACCGGCCATCGCCTCCCGGAGCACTTCGTAGCGGCGGGCGCGTTCGGCGTCCGAGGTGATGTGGGTTACGGGAACGTGTGTCATATATCAGGGCCTTTCCATGAGGACGCGAATAACCACCGAAATACTAGTCGGCAGATAAGCCGGGGGGTGAGGGACAGATTTATTCTGTCGTTTAAAAAACCGCCACTCTCCGTCCTCTACGTACCATGATGGGGCGATTATCCTTGAATATCGTACGCGACGCGTAAGATATTCAAGAAAGTAGTTACAAAAAAAGTAATTTTTGTCACATTGGTTTGCCACATTGGGGCCGTGGTAACCGACCAACTCTGGCCTGTCAGCCGCAGATGTCGAAGGTGGCCATGGTGTAGCTCAACAGGGTGTAATACCCGACCAGGACGCTGATCTCCAGGATCGCTTCCTGATCCAATTCGGTCCGGGCCCGCTCGAAAGTGGCTGCCGACAGGGACGAAGAGGTACACAACTCCCCGATCAGGTCTATCAAAGCCGACTCCTTGGCAGTCAGTTGGGCCGCTTCGATCCCTTCCAGATGGTCCAGCACCTCCTGGCGAACTCCTTCTCTAAGAGCGATTTCCACGTGGGTGTCCCATACATACCGGCATTCGGTCATCTGTCCGGTGGACAGGATGGCCAACTCCCGCACGTCGCCGTCCAAGCCCGACTCATAGCGCACCACATGGCCGAGCCTGGCTAGGTGTTCCGCCTGTTTAGGGGCGTGCAACAGCACTCCGAAGGGACGGACCAGAAACCCCCGACTATTCACTATCCAGTCGAAAAGCCGGGTCTGTGCCGGGCTTAGTCCTTCCTTGTTCTCGATCAGGTCGATCCGGGCCATCTCCCTACCTCCATAAACCAATTTGCGAATCCCCATTAAACCAGGAGGGTCCCGAACCGGAGCCGGTTGCCGCCACCAAAGGTGGATTACAATCGCACAAGGGAATCTAAAAGAGAGCCGGTAGAAGACAATGGCCGACCAACCGGAACGAATCCGTATTTTCAGAGACGACCCGCGGGCACCCGAGCTCCTAATCGTTGAGCGGGGAGGCCGGGCCTGGGTGGTGGTCTGGCCTGGTTTAGGGGCACGGCTTCGTTCCATCCATCATATTTCTTTGGAACCGAGCGGTAAGACCGTCGAGCTCGAACATCCCAACGAAGCCGTCTATTACACCATGTCGGGAGGGGCAGAAGCCTGGGATGGTTCCTTCGACCGGAGGATGGATTTGCCGTCCGGAGCGATGGCCCATGTCGGGCCCGACACCCGATACGGGTTCACTGCCGGCTCGGAGGGGGCGGAGATAATCGGAGGGCCCTGCCCGAGCGATGATCGTCTTTACGCCCATCTGGAATATAAGCGTCCGGTCGGTCCCGAGCCTGAAAATCCGGGTGGTCGGTTGGCGGCGCGGGGGGTGCGGGTCTTCTACCGGAACCAACCCACCGCCATTGTGCCGATGATCGCCAAGGACGCCCGCCTGATCGTATGGGCCGGCGTGGGGGCCTACACCGCCAACATGAACTATGTGGACATGCAGGCCGGGGAGCGCAATAAGGATCACGTACACGTCGAGTCGGAGGACACTATCTACATCCTGGACGGCATGGGCAGCATCGAGGACCTCACCAACGGCACCCGCCTGGAGTTCGAAGCCGGCGATGTGGTGCACGTCCCGGTGGGGGTCTGGCACGCCGTCTCCGGGGATCGGGACGATCATGTCGAAAGCGTGGGAGGGCCCTGTCCGGCCGACTGGAATATGCTGGCGGCGGCGGGGCTGATGCCGCACGGCCCGTTGGGTATTAAGGAGCACCAGGATGGTTAACCAGGTTTCGATAGGGTTGGTTCAGATCGGGGGCGAGCCGCTCGCAGTGGAGGAGAACCGTGATCTTACGGTGGGCTGGACCACCCAAGCCTTCGACAAGGGGGCAGACATCGTGGTGCTGCCGGAGATGATCGTCCACGGATACGCCTTCGACTGGCGGGCGCTGGCCGAATCTGCCGAACCGGTGGACGGCCCCACGGTCAAGCAATGGACCGCCCTGGCCGCCGAAGCCAACGGGTATGTGGTGGGGGGTTTCTGCGAGCGAGACGGGGAATCCCTTTACAACTCGGCGGTAGCGGTGGGACCGGACGGGGTGATCCTCCACTACCGGAAGACCCATCTCTTCGCCAACGAGAAGATCGTCTTCCACGATGGCGACCTCGGCTTCCCGGTGGCCCACACCCGCTTCGGCACCATCGGCCTGTGTGTCTGTTATGACCTGCGCTTCGTGGAGGTGGTGCGCCTGATGGCCTTGAAAGGGGCCGACCTGATCTGCGTCCCCACCGCCTGGCTGCCCGGTTATGACCAGGAACGCTGGGATGAGGACGGCATGTGCCCGCAAGGTCGGGGGGCGGTACTCCAGGCCAACCTTTCTCAGGTTTATATAGCCTGCGCCTCTCAGGCGGGCCGTCATGGGCAGTTCGACTTTCTCGGATCCTCGATTCTGGTGGACCCTTACGGAAAGCTGGCTGCCGGGCCCTTGCCGGGTTCCGAGGATGCGATAAGCGTCACCGAAGTCGACCTGGGGGCGGCCAAACGGGCTCAGGTACGCGGGGAGCTGATCGCCCCCCGTGCCGACCGCCGTACCGATCTCTACGGACTCTGGGAGAACGGTCAAAAATACTGATCGGACCGATCCACGCAGCGAATGGGGGGTGATCCCAGACTACTGTGACTTGTCGGACGGAGTGGCGAGCCTCTCGAGCCGAGCGGCGTTGATGTAGTCGCGCAATACGATCTTGCCGGTATCCACGTCACCGGACAGAAGACACTCGACCCCCTCCTTCAACAACCCTTCTCGGAAGTCTTGGTCATGCCGGGCACGGGCTTGTACTGTTGCCCTGAAGTCTTTGGTTAGAGCCATGGTCATTACCATACCCACCCAGGTAGCACCAATTTCTGGTGGATTTTGAGGAGGGCTAAGACGAAGTGATCAAAGACTCCACATCACAATTGAACCGGAGAATCCGTATCGCCGGCGGTTTCTGCTGATGGGTGTTCTACCCGATTTTGTGGTCTTTGATCTGGAGACCAATGCCGACTCACCGGACCGGACTCAACACCAGATCATCCAGATCGGGGCGGTGCGTGCCGGACCGGAGGGGGTGGTTGATCGCTTTGAGACGCTGGTTCGACCCACCAGAAAAGTGGCCGACCATATCACCGAGCTCACCGGACTCGAGGACGCGGACCTGGCCCGTGCTCCCAAGCTCCGAGAGGCTCTTGGGGATTTCTTCGCCTGGTTGAGGGCCCAAAATGTGGACTCTCCGCTTCCGCTTATCGCCCACAACGGGTTCGGCTACGACTTCGTGGTTTTGGACGCTGCCGCGGACGCCGTCGGGGTACGGATTCCGGACGGACCACGTCTGGACTCCCTGGAGCCGGCCCACCTGGTCTATGCCCGGGCGGGTGCCGAGATCAAGGGTGCCGACGGCCGCGTCCCCCCGCCAGGTCGCTCGGTCGATGACTTGGCCAAGCGGTATGGGTTAATCGACCTGGATCGGGAGCGGCATGACGCCCTGGAAGATTCCGAGCTGACCTATAAGATCGTGATGAGGCTGCTGGAAAAGCTTTCGGCACCCACCGCCGCCCGTCAACTGCAATGCCGGATACTCGGCCAGGCCGGTCATCCTTGGGCGGAGTTTGTCCCCGTCCCCGACCACCGGCCGGAACTCAATTCGGTGGTCCCCACTCCCCCACCCGATCCTCCGGTCCGAGACCTGACCGGGCGTTTAGACGCCGACCAGGTGGTGGGGAAATTCCGAGAGGGCGGGGCGTTGATGACCGACGGCCGCACCCCCCGACCCCAGCAGATCGAGATGGCCGGTCAGGTCATTAAGGCGCTGAACCAGCCGGATTCCCGTACCCTTATCGAGGCACCGACCGGTACCGGAAAGACCCTCGCCTACCTGGTTCCCGCCATAGAAATAGCTCAGGCATCGGGCAGGAAGGCGTTGATAACCCCCCACACCCGGGTACTGCAGGACCAGATTCTCGGCTCCTTGGAAGACCTGGAGTCGGTGTTGCCACCCTTCCGAAAGGTGGTGGTCAAGGGCAAGCAGAACTACCTCAGCCTGAACGCCCTGGAAGCGGAGCTGATTAGCTGGTCGGAAGAGGACCAGACCGGACCGGACCAACAAAAAGTGGGAATGGCCCTGGCGATCCTGTGCGGCTGGGTGGCGGAAACCCCCAGCGGGGACTGGGCGGACCTTCGCACTACCGCGTTGGATAGCCGGCTGGAAGCGCTACGTTTCTTCCGGTGGAAGCTACGGGTGGAGTTTCCACCCGGTCCGTCCCGCACCGAACTGGACGATCTCGATTTCTATCGTCGGGCTCGCCAGGGTCTCAAAGAGGCCGATGTAGCCGTGCTCAACCATGCCCTGCTGGCGACCGACCCCGGCCTCGGCTCGGATTTCAACCTGATCATCGACGAGGCCCACGACCTGGAGGATTCGGCGACCGCGGCAGCTACCAAAGCCACCGGCAGCCAACAGGTAGCGTGGATTTGTAGGGCGATCTGGGATGAACGTTCCCGCCGCGGGCTGGTAGCCAGGCTGGCCTCGGCCACCGGCTTCGGTCTAGCTGACGAAAAGCTAACCGAGATCCGGTCTCAGACCCAACGGTTCGAAACGGCGATCCGGCAGTTCGGTGAGCAGCTTGTGGAGTATGTTCGGGACCGAACCGGCACCCTTCAGGAAGATGCCGCCCGCTATGGCACTTCCTATCGGATCCGCCGGGGAGTCGATACCGGTAACCCCCGCTACCAACCGGTCATAGAGGCTTGCCACAATCTTAAGCACCGACGCGGCAAGCTGGTAGACGCCCTGGACGACTTCACCCTTCCGGACCAGCTGCAGGGGCGCTATCGGCGGGATGATCTGGAAGACGAGCTGTACCGACTAAACCGAGATCTGTCCCACACCGTCCAACTAATAGACGCGGTGGTATGGGCAGCGGAGCAACTGGCCCTCTTCGACGAAGAAGAGGATTTCGCCGAGATGTCGGATTGGATCAACATCGCCGAAATCTCCTACCAGGTCCGGCCGACCAGGACACCTTCCGGTGATGACGAACCACCCCCGAACGGCACCTGGGAGTGGGGGATGCGCCGAGTCCCCCTATCGGTGACCGGGATGCTGGCCGGACTGTGGCTGCAAAGCCACGCCACCATCCTCACCTCCGCCACCCTCCGTAGCGGCGACAGCTTCGACTATCTAATCAAACGGCTCGGGGTAGGTGACGCCCAAACCAAGCTGCTGGATTCACCGTTCGAACGCCTATCCGAACAGCACCTGCTGATTCTCACCGACTATCTGCCCGCTCCTCGGGGAAGCCTGATGGACCGTTTCACCGAGGTCGAATCCGGCGAAATCCCCCGGTTATGCGTGGTGGCAGGCGGCGGGGCGATGGCATTGATGACCGCTCGGATCCGGCTCGAACACGTCCGTGACCATGCCCGGCCTCACCTCACCAAACTAGGGCTGAAACTGCTCGCTCAAGGGGATTCTTCTTCCCGCGCCCTGGTGGAGCAGATGAAACGGGAGCCATCCTCTTCCCTGCTCGGACTGCGCTCGTTCTGGGAGGGGGTGGACATTCCCGGCGAGGCCCTGCGGTTGCTGATAATCGAGAAGGTCCCGTTCGATGCGATGGGCGACCCGGTTCCGGCCGCCCGCATGGACCTGATCGAAAGACAGGGAGAGGATCCGTTCGCCCGCTACATGGTCCCGAGAGCCGCCATCGCCTTCGCCCAGGGGGTGGGACGCCTGATCCGAACCGCGGAGGATCGGGGGGTAACCGTGGTCCTCGACAACCGGCTCCGCCGTCCGGTCGCCTATCGAGACGTTCTCCTGGATCATCTGTCCGGGCCCCCTCAAAAGGTGCATGGCAACTCACCGGATCAGACCTACCAGGAGATAGCCCGGCATCTGGGCATCCAATTCAACGAGGAGTTGAGGCAGCGGGTCGAACAGATACCCGCCCCGACCAGGCTTTCTTCGGGCACCCTCGAGGTGGACTCGGATGTCGAGTTGACCGATGAGGTAATCGCCGAGCATCTGGAGACGGCCCGGGAATGGCTCGGCTTCAAAGAGTGGCGGCCCTTCCAGCAGGAGATCATGAAAAGCTTTATCAGGGGTGAGGACGTGGTGGCGGTTCTCCCCACCGGATCGGGGAAGTCGGTCACCTTCCAGGTCCCGGCCCTGCTCTCGCCGGGGGTGACCTTGGTGATCTCGCCCCTGGTGGCGCTGATGAGGGATCAGGTCGACAACCTGCGCGCCCAGGGAATCAGCGAAGCCGCCGCCATCTACTCGGGTATCGGACAGGCCGAGCAGCGGGACATCCTCCGAGCGGCCGCGGCCGGCCATATCAAGCTCCTCTATGTCAGTCCGGAACGGTTGTGGAGTCCGGCCTTTCGGTCATGGCTGAGCAAGGTTGATGTGCAGCGGATCGCTATCGACGAAGCCCATTGCATTTCGATGTGGGGCCACTCTTTTCGGCCCGAATACGCCCTGATTCCCGAGGCGGTCGCCGAGGCTACCTCCTCCCGACGGCTTCCCACCTTGGCCGCCACCGCCACCGCCACCCCCCGGGTCCTGGAGGACGTGGGCAGGCTGCTTGAACTGCCGGATCCCACCATAATGGTCGGCTCGGCCAACCGGCCCGAGATCCGCTACTACGTGGAGCGATGCACCAAACTTTCCGACCGTGACCTTCGGGTGGTGCAGGTCTTGGAGGCCTTCCGCCGCCGGAGCGCCATCGTCTACGTGCCGACCCGCAACGACACCGGACGGCTGGCCTCGCTGCTCCGCATGTACGGACATCGGGTGCGTCCCTATAACGGTGCCATGGAGAGTAACGAACGCGGCCACACCGAAGACGCCTTCCGCCATGGTGAGATCGATGTGGTGGTGGCCACCAAGGCCTTCGGGCTGGGCATCGACAAGCCCGACATCGCCCTGATCGTGCACTTGGAGATGCCCGCCTCGATCGAGGAGTACCTGCAGGAAACCGGCCGGGCCGCCCGGGGGGCGAATGACGGCACCGGACCGGAGTACGGGACTGCCGTGCTGATGGTCACCCCGAATGACTGCCGTATTCATAAGCATTTCGTCAAGAACGCCGTGCCTGATGAAGCAGAAATCCATTCGGCGTTCAACGAGCTGGAAGCAGGACTGAACTACATTGACCCATGGGAGGGGACCGAATCGAACTTCGGGTCAGGCGGGTTCTACGGGGAGAAGGATCACACCAGGTCACTGGCCCTGCACTACCTGCATCGGGTGGGCGCGGTGAGGCGACAACCAGACTTCGTTATGAGAGGCCGGGTGAACATAACCTCCGACACCTGGGAACGATTCGATAACTACCGGCGCTCTAATCCCCTTAATGGTCAGGCCGAACGCATCCTCAGGTACGCCGAAGAAGTGGGCGGAGATTACGGATGGAGCTCCTGGAGGCACGCCCTCGGTTTGAGTCCGGTCGAGATCGAACGGGTGCTTTTCGAACTACAGAGGGAGGACATCTGCGACTTTACCGCCTGGAGGTTTGGATGGGTGTTCGAGAAAACGGAGGAGGCCGATTTGGATGGTCTGGCTCTGCGCTCCCTTTTGGAGGGACAGCAGGAAATTACCGCCCGCCGAGCCGATCAGGCCCGGGCACTGGCCCACAATCGGCCCTCCTGCCGACGCCGTGAGATGCTCCTTTATCTCGACGACAGCCAGGTGGACTTCAACCGGTGTGGGGGTTGTGACGCCTGCACCCCCGATCTACCCCGACCCTGGCAGGATTCTCACATCACCCAAGACCAGATCCGCCAGGTCGTTGAGGAGGAGGCTGACAAGACCATCCTGATCCTGGTCGATTCAGTGGAAGGGGGCCAATACTCCCGCAACAATCTGGTTCGAACCTTGCGAGGCCTCGCCACCCAGGGGCCCTACTCCCTGCCGGATCGGTTGAGACTTAATCAATGCTTCGAGCAGCTCTCGATGATGACGGCCGACCAGGTCGAGGAACGGATCGCCCAACTGATAGCAGACGGAACGCTGGAGTCGGTCTGCCCCGAGGGCCGCAGCTACGAGACCCTTCGGCTGACCGAGGAGGGCCGTACCCTGGTAAAAGGACGCTACACCCGCTGATCTTATCGGTATGATTTAACGCCGATGGCGTTCCTGATCCCCAAGAACATCCCCACCCGATCAGGGGTACCCAACCGGCTCCGTCAGGTGGCCCGATCGCTGCGCGACTTCATGCCGGATGAAGCCACGGTGTGGTTGAGGAACACCGGCCGAGAAGAACCCCCCTATCTGCTGGTACTGGATCCTTCCGCCGGAATAGCCCTGATGGAAACCCCGGTGATCCGTCAATCCCAAAGCAAGCGGACCTGGTTCGGAAAAGGCCGTCCGGCCGATCAACAAAAGCTGTTGATACGAAAAGACGTGGCCGACCTGGCCAGAAACCTGGAGTCCAAAATCGACCCAAACCGGATACCTTCCCTGCCCGTCCGGCATGTAGTGGCCCTTCCCGGTCACGACGAACCACCACCGGAGGTCGAGGGTTTGGGAAATGGGGTCGACCTGTTGTTAAGATCCGACCTGGCCGACCGTGGTCTACCGCTCGCCATGCGGAGAATCTTCGGCCTCCGGAGAGAAGGATCGTTAAACGACCGTGAGCAGCAGCTGGTCCGGGCGGCCATCAATCCCCGGGTGGTGATCAACCTGAAGCTGGAAGGGTCGGAAGCCGAACAAGCGGTGAAGATCCCGCTCTTCCATGAACCGGAGATTGCCCCCGAGGACATCATCCGGGTGATGGATCGCAAACAGGAACGCCTGGCGGAGCACATGGGATGGGGCTATCGGATGCTGCGGGGCGTGGCGGGCAGCGGAAAGACCCTGGTCCTTACCCATCGGGCCCGTTTTCTGCGGGAGCGATTTCCCAACTATCGGATCCTGGTGCTGTGCTACAACCGTGTCCTGGCCAACGGCCTGCGCGGCATGATCGGGAAAAGTAACGGCACCAAGGTAATCCACATCGACAGCCTGGCCTTTGAGCTGGCGGGCAAGAAACCCTCCGGCAACACCTTTCCCGATTTTCCCCGGTTGAGACTAAAAGCGATCGAGGCTGCCGAACGGCTGCCTGATTCCCGCCGTTATGACGTGGTATTGGTGGATGAGGCGCAGGACTTCGACCATGGTGGGCTGGGGCTCGCCTACCACATGCTGAAGAAGAACCGCCGTAACCTGAGTGCTAGCCAACAGGATTTGACCTCCGCCGGTGCCGGGCACCTGGTCTTGGCGCTGGACTCGGCCCAGAACCTCTATCAGCGGCGCAGCATGACCTGGAATCCGCCCAACATCACCGCCCAAGGCCGCACCGAGATCTTCCGCAGCAACTATCGCAACACCCGCCAGATTCTCGACCTGGCCTGGAAGTTCCTGGCCGGAAAAGACTTCGGCACCTCCAAACGAGCCAACGCCGAGGACGAAGGCGCGTTGATCCCACCCGAAGCCGGATACCGGGACGGCCCTCCGCCCAAGGTGCTGGCCTGCGGGGATCTTCGTGGGGAGGCGAGGACTATCGCTCGGGAGGTAAATCGGCTCCTCAAGGAGGGAGTCCAAATCGGGGATATCGCCATTTTGTACGGCACCCGTGATCTACAGGAGAAGCTATATCACGAGCTAGCTCGACGGCAGGGGCTCCCCTACTTCCACATCCAGCACAAGGACAAGAAGGAACCTCAAGACCGCCGCGACACCGCCCTCCAGAAAAACTACCATCTCCGTGTTTCCACCATCCAAGGAATCAAAGGCCTGGAGTTCAGCCGGGTGCTGATCGGAGGCGTCAACCAGGCCCGAGCCCATGATATCCCCGAAGAAGAACAGGTTGAAGCCGTAAAGCGCCTGGTCTATGTGGGTATGACCAGAGCAATGGACGAGCTGATGATCACCTATTCCGGCCCCGGTAAAATCGGCCCAGCCCTGACCGAGGCGTCTACCTAATCCGCTTTGAACCCTATCCTGGGCGAGGACCGATTATTGCCCATCTTCCCGCACTCGTCCCATCTTCCCGCACTCGTCCCATCTTCCCGCACTGGGCCCAGCGGAAACAGGTGACCAGGTGGTCGTTCACCATTCCGGTGGCCTGCATGAAGGCGTAACAAATAGTGGGGCCGACGAAGCGGAACCCGCGCCGCCTAAGCTCCTTGCTCATCGCCTGGGATATAGGTGTTGACGCAGGCAGATTCTCCAATCTTCGCCAGGTGTTGTGGATGGTCTTGCCGCCGGTGAAGCTCCAAAGGAAATCTCCGAGCCCACCTCCGGACTCCCGCATTTCCAGCCAGGCCCGGGCGTTACCGATGGCAGCTTGGATCTTGAGTCGATTCCGCACTATTCCTTCGTCGGTCAGGAGCTCGGCGATCTTCTCTTCGTCGTAGCCGACCATGCGCTCGGGATCGAATCCGTCGAACGCCCGCCGGTAGCCAGGGCGCTTTTTGAGGATCGTGTACCAGCTCAAACCGGCTTGGGCACCTTCCAGCACCAACATTTCGAAGAGTGGGCGATCGTCATGGACCGGAACCCCCCACTCTTCGTCGTGATAGGAGATGTAAAGGGGATCGTCGTTGACCCAGGTGCAGCGTACCTTTTCCATCAAAATCCTTTTACCGGTTGTAACGAGCCCGAGGTACTTATGATATTCTCAGCCCCTATGAGCGGTCCGAAGACATATGCCCATGATTGACCTGAGCGAACGGATTGCCGGAGGCCTGCTGGGGGTAGCCGCCGGGGATGCTCTCGGGGCCACCCTGGAGTTCATGAGGCCCAATGAGATACGCGACAAACATGGGGTCCATCGCGAGATCATAGGCGGAGGAACCTTCGGTTGGCGGCCCGGCCAGGGAACCGACGACACCGACCTGACCTGGGCGGTGCTGGCCTCCTACCTCGACGGCCCCTACACCCTGGATCGGGTGGCTGCAAACATGCTCGACTGGTATCACACCCCTCCCCGCGACATCGGAGGCACCACCAATATTGCCTTAGGTCGCCTGGAAGAGTCGGGCGACCCGCACGCCTGCGGGAGGACCGGGGAGTACTCCAACGGAAACGGCTCGTTGATGAGATGCATCCCCACCACCCTGGCCAGATCCGATGCCGAGGTGCGTAGAGCCGAGCTGATCGAGATATCCGCCATCACCCATGCCCATCGCCGGTCCATCGACAGCTGCGTGGCCTATGGCGAGATGATCAACGCCCTCCTGGAAGGTGCCGATCCCTCCGAAGCCATCGCCGCCGCCCAGGCCCTTGACCTCCGTCCCCTGGTCCGAGAGGCGCTTGAGGTTGACCCTTCCGAACCCGTGGAAGACCTGTCCACCTCGGCCTATGTCATCGACTCCCTTAAATGCGCCGTCTGGGCCCTTCAGCAGGATGACACGTTCGAGGAAACCCTCGTGGCCCTGGTCAACCGGGGACGGGACGCCGACACCACCGGTGCCGTAGCCGGAGGGCTGCTCGGCGTTTGGCATGGAGTCGGGGCTATCCCCTCCCGCTGGCTGGAAACCCTTGAATACCGCCCCCGCTTCCAAGCCGCCGTCCCCACCCTCGTCGCCCTTCGAAGGGAAGCCCCCTAACCACCGGAGGCTCGGCCTGATACCGATCATTACATCCCTCAGCTCCAGATAGCGCTTATCGGGACGGCTTGAACGTGGTCGGTTAATTGGTAAACCGCCGGGCCGGTGTGTAGGAGTACGCCTGCCAGGAACCGGTCGCCCAGCCGGTCGCGGAGCCAGTTGAGATGGCGGGCGTGTCTGGAATACGGTGCGCTGTGGGCCTTGATCTCGATCGCGACTATCCCCCGCACCCCCAGGTCGGCGATGAGGTCTACCTCGTGACGACCGTCTCCATCCCGGAGATGATGCAGCTGTGGACGATGCGGATCAACGGAGACTTCGGCCCTAAGTTGGTTGATAACGAAGGTTTCGATAAGACGGCCCAGCAGGTCGCCGTCGCTCATAACCAGAGCGGCATCCGCTCCTACCGCCGCCCCCCATAGGCCGGTGTCGGCAAGGTAGCGCTTCGGTGCTCGGGTCAAACGCTTCAGCCCATTGCTGCTCCAGGCGGGCAGCTCCGCTATGGCACCAAGGTCGCCGAGCAGTCGGGTGTAGGCCTGGGCGGTGCGCCGGTCGATCTCCGCTGCCTGGCAGAGTGTCGTGTCGGTGGCAACACCTGCCGAGTTAAGGGCATATACACCGAAGAATTTTCTGAGACGGGTGGTGTCGAGGCCCTTGCCACGTCTCGGTTGGCCCTGGGCGAGCCGCTCCACATAATCAGCCAGCCACTGTCTACCAACCCGGTCAGGCAATTGCACGGCCGGTTCGGGAAAGCCGCCCCGCAAAGCCATTTCAACGTATCCGCGCAGATCAGGAGTTTCTGCGGGAGCCTCTATAACCTCGCCGCCGAGGATCCTGTCCAGGAAAGGCCTTCCTTTATATGAGATCCGCTCGCGAACCGCTAAAGGATGCATAGGCACTCTTATCAGTCGGCCTGTACCCGGCCACAGCGCCGGATCGGCATCCGAGTAGACCGAGCCGGTCAAAATGAACCTCCCGGAGCGGCGTTCTGCATCAACGGCCCGCTTAACGGCACCTAGCACCTCCGGGCACTCCTGCCACTCGTCCAATAGCACCGGCTCGGGGCGGTCTCTCAAGGCGGCATCGGGATCGGCACGGAACGGTACCGCCTCCCTCTGGCGGTCAAGCCTCACGACACTTGCTGCATGCCGGAGCGCGGTAGTTGTCTTACCTGCCGCCCTCGCTCCGGTGATCATCACCGCAGGAGCCGAAGACAGAATCTCTCTTATCCAAGGGTCCACCAGGCGGGTAAGGTAACGCATATCTTTGGCATACTACCACTTCTGCGCATTTGATTATGTCCACTTTGCGCATGGAATTATGTACGTTTTGCGCATCCTGATCGGAGGGATTTAAATGGGTCTCCAGGATCGGATGGTTTCCACCTCTATCACTATCGCCGGTCCGGGGGGTGGCTGATCTACATATATCGGGTATTTCTCGGCCAGAAGAAGTAGGGCCGAGGTTCGGGCCGGGCCGCTTTCTACGATTCGGGCCTTCCCGTCCAGCCGGATCCACCAGAGTCGCTCCCAGTCATCGTGGTAGTGGTCCACCAGCACCGATACCCGGGGATTGGATTCGATGTTTCGGATCCGCTTGAGCCGATGGGTGGTCTTGGGCTTGGCGTCAACGGCGGTATAGATCATTCCGTCCTGGAAGGCGAAGACGATCGGTACGAGATGTACCTGCCCTTTTTCGTCGACCGTTCCCAAGGTGGCGGATCGGGCCTCGCCGAGCAGCCGTTGGACTGTTTCCGGTGGGATCGACATCAGGGGGTTTCTCCGGGTGACGGAATCGGGTTTATAGACAGTTTGACATATTCGGGTTACATCCTCTTGCTATACGACTATCGTTACACTCCCAGTGTCCTGACAAAAGGTGAGGAAGGTTTGCCCGAAAATTTTCTGTGGAAGGGTCGTTTCGGCCCGATGAACCTACTTATATCCGACACTACCTTTCGTCCTTCCACGATCACGACCTTGATCGCCAAGGAGCTGCGCATCGACCAGGGCGAGGTGGCGATAGACGTGGGATGCGGATCAGGGGTGCTGGCGATCATCGCCGCCAAACTAGGTGCCAAGCATGTTCACGCCATCGACAAGAGCCCGGATGTGATCGAGGTGGGCCGGGCCAACGCAGAGAAGAACGATGTGGCGGATCGGATCACCTTCTACCAGGGCGACCTGTTTGAGCCGCTTGACGAGAACCTGCAAGCGGACGTGATCATCGGAGACGTGTCCGGCATTCCCGATACCTTGGCGGACGAAAGCGGATGGTTCCCCACCAAAGGCGGCGGCGGATCCCGGGGCAGCGAACTTCCCATCCGGATGCTGGAGGAAGCCAGGCGACGACTCAGCTCCGGCGGACGGCTGTTCCTTCCCACCGGGTCACTACAGGACGAATCTTCCATTATCGACGCCGCCCGGCGCCTCTACACCCGGGTCAGAAAGCTCACCGAGCGGGCCATACCCCTTCCGAACAAGCTGGCCTCCAGCCAGGTCCTGTCGGAGCTGGTGGAGCGAGGAGTGGTTCGGATCAGCACCCGAGGCTCACGGTCGCTCTGGGAAGCCCGGGTGTGGGAGGTCTCCGGCCTATCCTGAGCTGCCGGATTTCACTTGAAGATACCCCGAAGAAACAGCCCATTTCCGGCGCGGTGATCCTCTAGGAATGTCCCTCACGGTCGCCGAGATCCTGAAACTGATCGACCAGCGAGCGCCGTTCGCCTCGGCGGCGGAATGGGACGCAGTGGGTCTCCAAATCGGCGATCCCTACCGGCCGGTATCGAAGGTAGCGGTAGTCCACGAAATCACCGAACGGGTGGTGAAAGAGGTAATAGCAGCCGAAGCTGATCTGGTGGTCACCTACCACCCGCTGGTATTTGAGCCCTTACGTTCGGTAATCGCCGGACCAGGCCAGAAGGGTCGAGCCTTTGCCCTTTTGGAGGCGAGGATTGCGGTGGTGGCGGTGCACACCAACTGGGATACCGCCCCCGGCGGAACATCGGATTCGCTGGCCGCCGCGTTGGATATCCGCTCTACCGACCCATTCGCCTCGGCCACAACCGGCTCGGGAGAGACCCAATGGTTCGGCCGGTGCGGTCGGTTCGGCGGCACGGTAGGAGATCTGGTGGATTTGGTTAGGCAGCGGCTAGGTAACCGTGTCAGGGTGTCGGAGCCCCAGGAAGATCGGGTTCTAGGACGGGTGGCGGTGCTGCCTGGAGCAGGCGGTTCGTACTCCCAGGAGGCTCTTTTGGCCGGAGCGGACGCCTATGTCACCGGAGATGTGGCCCACCATCAGGCCCGCCTGCTCGCCGACAACGGGGTGGTGGTAGTAGATGCCGGACATACCCCCACCGAACGCCCCGGCATAAAGGCGCTAGGTTCTTTTATGGCCGAAATCTCGGGCGAGGTTATCGATCTGGTCGGTGTAGACGACGATCCTTGGGAGTGGGAATGGAAGGGATAGCAGTCTTTTCGAACCTGCTGGAATTGCAGCAGATCGACTCGAAAATCGATCGGCTGGTCGAGGACCGTCGCACCCTACCCGAATTGCTCGAACACCATCAGGCCGCCACCGCTGCCCAAGAAGCCCAAACCGCCCACTCGGAGGCGGCCGCCCGGCTGCATGAAGTCGACCGCGCCATGACCCGGATCGACGACGAGCTGGCCATCACAGAGCAAAAGCACCGAGCGCAGGAAAGGCGACTTTTCGCCGGGGGGATGACGGCGCGGGAAGCCGACCATTTGCGTATGGAGGTGCGGCAGCTCGGCAACCAAGTCTCGGAGATGGAAGACGAGATGCTGGGGTTGTTGGAGCAGCGGGACCTGCTCGACGAGCAGGAAGGGTCGGCCCAAGAGAAGGCCTCGGCCGCCCGAAAAGAGGAGCAACGCCTAGCCGGCCTGGTGACCAGGCTGTTGGCCGATATAGACGCCGGCCTATCCCATTTTCGACAACAGAGGGCAGACGCCGTTGAGGAAGTGGAACCCGGCCTGCTCAGACGCTATCAAAACCTGCGGGAGCGCCGGGGCGGGGTGGTGGTAGGCGAGCTGGACGGACGGATCTGTGGGGTCTGTCATCTGCAGATGTCGGTGGCCGAACACGAAGAGGTAATCCAAGAGGCCGTTCCCCAGTGCATCCACTGCGCCGCCATCCTCTGCCTCTAACTGTCGGGACCAGGTTTTCGTTCGGGTTCTTCGATGCTTTTCTGGCACCTGGGCGGAGCGATAGCCGTCTTTCGCATTGTGTTCAAGGACCCGTCCGCCGATATACGATTTCTGGCATCGGGAGCCTTGCTGCCCGACCTCTTCGAGCTGGTAGTGGGAGGGATGGCAACCTCCGGAACCTCGTACCTGATCCGGTTTCTAGGCCATTCCCTGCTCTTCTGCCTGGCGATTCTGATCGGCACCCTGGTATTCACCCGCCGTCCCACGCCCGCCAGAAGGAGGGGGGCTTTGTTGGTGGTAGGGGTGATACTGCATCTGGTGTTCGACCTGTTCTGGATCAGGCCGGGTCTGCTGTTCTGGCCGCTGTTGGGGTGGGAACCAAACCCTCCGGTGACAGACTGGGCGATTTCCATCGGGTCGGTCGGCGGTGAGCTGGTCGGATTGATCTATTTGACCTGGTTGGCGTACAAAGCCCGACTGGGAAATGCAGAAAACCTCCGTACCCTCCTGAAACAGGGCCGACTCCATGCCTAGCCCTCGCAACACTTGAAACCACTAATTGTGGGCGGATTTGGTTGACCCTCTCAAAATTTTTTGAAATACATCTTGTTATCGGGGTTTTTTGTCCTACACGACTTATAAAATTGTTCCTATGAATAAAACAGATCACACCGAAACCGGCCTCACGGATCATTCCGGGCTTTACGAAACCATCAACTTCCACGGCGAAGACCCCATTCGCGCCGCCGAAGGCAACCCCCAAGGAGGCCGGACCAAAGCCGGGGCAATCAGTAATTCGTGGGTAGGCTGGGGATCACCCGACCAGGATAGGCCCTTGCCCCAACCATCTATCAACCCTGATGAGCATCTGGCAATGTGCCGTAAGTACGCCCGGCGCATATTGGACCGTTACCAAGTAGGGGAAAAGGAGGCCGAAACCCGTTCCGCCATAAGAGACTTCCTGGTTTCCACCGGGATGGTAAATGCTTCTGAGGTGAGGGAGGAATACCCACCTTCTAAAAGCGCCGGTGGACAAGCCGTGGACCTGGTGGCCGGAGAGTCCTTTTTTGAGATCAAGGTAAGGATCAGCGCCCTCGACGGCTTCCAGCCGCACCCCGACCATGTGGGCCAGCTGGACGGGTATTTGAAGGAATCAGAGCTGGAAGGGCGGGTTCGTACCGGAATACTTACCGACGGCAAGTATTGGTTGCTCCGCAAACCGGGTATGAGTGGCATCAGGACGGAGGCACCCTACGGATTCGAGTTGGAAAACCCGAATCAAGGATTGGCTCTGTTCGAATGGCTTCGTGAACAAATTGTTACTTCGCCCGACCCTTACCCACCTACCTCGGATGAAATCCTTCGCCATTTCGGCCCGAACACCATCCCCTATCAAACAGACATCGACGGACTAACCGAAGTCTACAAGACCTACGCCGACGATCCGACAGTGAAGGTAAAGCGTCGGCTATGGGAAGACCTTCTCAAAGCCGCGTTAGGTGAGATAGAGGACACCCCCGAAGGCCTGGACCGTCTGTTCGTGCGTCATACCTACCTCGGAGCAACGATCAGCATGATCCTCCAGGCCTCCTTCGGAATACCGATAGAAGAATTGGCGGCAAATAACCCGACCGACCTTTTGGCAGGGAGGCAATTCCGTCAATCCACCCTGGTGGTGGGGGTTATCGAATCCGATTTTTTCGGATGGCCCGGCGAATCGGAAGAGGGCAGGCTTTGGTTGAGACGGCTTGCGGACCGAGTAGCGGGGTTTGATTGGGAAAACCCGCCCGGAGATGTGGCGTCGGTGCTTTACCAAACGGTGATCCCGCCGGAAGAGCGCGCCAAGTTGGGTGAGTACTACACCCCCGACTGGCTGGCCAGAGAAATGGTACGCGAGCTGGTGGATGATCCCCTTGGCCAAACCGTCCTCGACCCGGCCTGCGGTTCAGGGGCGTTTCTCGCTCAAGCGATCTCCCATTTCACTGAGTCGGCGCGTACGGCCCAAATCGAGGCTCCTCAAGCATTGGACAAGCTCACCGGTGCGGTAATAGGAATCGATATACACCCGGCGGCGGTGCATCTCGCCCGAGCCGCCTGGGTGCTGGCGGCCAAGTCTCTGATCCAAGAGGCCCGCGAGCAAGGCCATAGTGGGTCGATTACCGTACCCGTATATTTGGGCGACTCCTTGCAGCTCCTGTATCGCAGCGACGACCTGTTCGCAGAACACTCTGTGACCATCGACGTTGGTAACGAATCAAACACCCAATTGGTTTTCCCACGACGAATCGTCGAGCAAGCCGACCGGTTCGACCAGCTGATGACCAAGATAGCCGACACAGTAGAACACGGCTACGACCCCACCGCCGCACTAGGCAACATCACCGACCCGTCCGAGCGAGACACCCTGGTCGACACCATCCAAGCCATGCAGCACCTGCACTCAGAAGGTCGTAACCATATTTGGGCTTACTACACCCGCAACCTGGTCCGCCCGGTGGCTATAGCCAACCGCAAGGTGGACGTGATCCTGGGTAATCCACCCTGGATCGCCTACAACAAGACAGTGAGCACCCTCCGTAGCGAATTGAGAAGGTTAAGCCAAGACCAGTACGGAATTTGGAAGGGCGGACATTACGCGACTCATCAGGATGTGGCCGGCCTCTTTTACGCTCGCAGCGTGGACCTCTATCTGAAACCGGATGGGGTGATTGGCATGGTCATGCCCCATAACACCCTTATGGGCGGCCAATACGAAAAATGGCGAACCGGGCGATGGAAAGGGCCCGGTCAGACAATTCGGGTCGACTTTTCCGATAGAAATTGGTGGGATCTGGAACCACTGGAGCCCAACACCTTTTTCCCCATCCCGGCCTGCGTTGTATTCGCCCGATTTGAAGGCTACTCCGGCGATAGGGCCAGTGCGCTCTCTCAAAAGGTAACGCGCTGGACCGGACCCGCCGGCTCGGATGACATCTACCGATTCACAATAACTTTGCCACTCCTCTCTGATAAGGAGTCCCCCTATAAGAAACTTTCTCGTCAAGGTGCCACCATCACCCCTAGGCGACTGTTCTTTGTTGACGAAGTTCCCAACCCCACTATTCTCCCTGCCCCCGAAGTTATCACGGTCAGACCCCGCTACAGCCCCTACGACAGGCCACCTTGGAACACCCTTGACCTAACCACAATAACCAACCGGCCCTACGAAAGATCACACCTCTTCGACGTCTACCTGGGCGAATCCGTCGCCCCTTACATTTTGTTAGAACCCCTTCAAGCATTATTGCCGGTGAAACAGATCAAATACACCATCCCCGCCAAGGACGACGGGGTGGGAGGAATAGATATGGTGGATCTGAAATCCGCTATGCGGAGAAGGTGGGAAGCCATCAGCCATATCTGGGACGAAAACAAAACCGCCGCCAACCGGTTGAACCTGTTGCAACAGTTGGACTACTACGGCAAACTGTCCGCCCAACTGGAATGGATGCGCCAACCCGGCGGCCGGCCCATCCGGATCGTTTATACCACCTCCGGCTTCCCAACGGCGGCAATGGTCGAAAACGAGGCGGCGGTCATAGACACAAGCCTTTATTGGATCAAATGCACAGATAATTATGAAGGCTATTATTTATTAAGTATAATAAACAGCAAAATTTTATTGGAGCTTGTCAAATGGCTAATGCCCAAAGGGCAGTTTGGGGCTCGACACCTACACAAGCACCTCTGGAAACTACCCATCCCAAAATACAGCCCTGACCACCCTCTCCACCGCCAGATTTCAGAAGCGGGGCGGGCCGCAGCGGTTGGGGTTGCTCAGCAGATGACCCGACTCCGTGAAGAAAGGGAGCAGGTTTCGATGACCATCGCCCGCCAGGAAATACGTGGATGGCTGACCACTTCCCGTGAAGGCCTGACCGTGGAAGAGCTGGTCGAGGAACTCTTAGTCGCCGGGTAGCGGCAACCGGGTTTTCACGTTGTAAGGGTCTGATTACCGGTTGAGAACAGAGCGGTTTTCTTACCCCCTTACCTGATGAGGCGGTTGCGCAGACTCCGGTTGAGCCCCGTCACTCGGCCCGTCTGCTTAGGGCCAGGGACCTGACCGACCGGACGGTTCTGGATCTTCCCGACCTGTTGGGGCCCTACGACCTGGTGGTGGTCAACGAGACCAAGGTACGGGCGGCTCGTCTCCACGGTCGCCGAGAGCCCACCGGTGGACGGGTCGAGTTGTTGTTGCTGGAACGGGTCGGGGAACGCCGGCAGCTTGGCACGTCCCGCCCGCCGTCTCCGACCTCGAATGGGACTTCTATAAGAACAATGGCTCCGATCTGGTACGGATCAACGTCAGTCCCTCCGAACATCCGGTCTACGACACCAAGGGCGATCAGGAGATCTTTGGCACCGCACCCCGGTGGGCACTATTTCGGTCACCGACCGTAGGGAACTGGAAAGAATCATCGCCGGACGCCGGTGACATCCGGTCCGCCTGCCTGACCTCGCTCTGGAGGAGCAAACCCTCTTCTGTGGAGTGGGCTTCTGCCGTAAGCCTTCCACATGGGTCGCTATAGTGTTTATTGGTCCGGGTTGACAGCCGGATGCTATGGAGACCAGCGAAGTCCGGTGCGAGTCCGGCGCTGTCCCGCAACTGTCAAGCCTCACCACCGGTGAGGACGAGCCAGGTCGCCTGATCCATGGTCACGTATCAGCTCTCGGAGGAAGGGTTGCTCGTGTTGGGTTTCCCGATTTTGAAGAACCCTGACCGATCTCTCTTCATCCTCCCTAAAGCATTAGGAGGATGTCATGCGACGACTAAAAGGATCGTTGCTGCTTGTAATGGTGCTGCTCATAGCGGCTGCCTGCGGAGAGGATTCGTCCTCTGGCCTGCCTGAGGGGACCCAGCCGACCACCGACCAGGTTTCTACCACTACCACCGTTCCCGCCACCACGACCGAAGTAACCACCCCCACAACTGCCCCTACCACAACCACGGTGGCCCCCACTACCACTACAGAAGCCACCACAACTACTACCACATCCCCAACAACCACTACCACCACCGAAGTGGCGGCGTTTCCGGTTACGGTGGCCGGGGTTGAGATACCCGGTCGGCCGGAAGCGATCGTGTCGCTGTCCCCTACCGCCACCGAGATGCTGTATGGGGTGGGTGCGGGAGCCCAGGTGGTTGCGGTGGATGATTTTTCCAACTATCCGCCCGAAGCGCCGATGACCGACCTGAGCGGGTTTCGTCCTAACCTGGAGGCCATAGCCGAATACAGTCCGGATTTGGTGGTCATGTCGGGCAACCCCGACGAGATCGTCTCCGGCTTGGAGGCGCTGGGGATTCCCACCTTGGTCCATAGCGCCGCCCTGAGCCTGGAGGATGCCTACCAGCAGATGCGGCAGGTGGGTGCCGCCACGGGCCACTCTGAAGAGGCCGAGGCGCTGGTTACCTCCCTGCAGGAAGAGATCACCGAGATGGTCTCCCGATACGAGGATATCGGCCAGGGCTTGACGTTCTACCATGAGATTTCCAACGACTTCTTCTCCGCCACGTCCGGTACCTTCATCGGGGCCGTATACGGGTTGTTCGGCCTGGAAAACATTGCCGACGCCGCCGATCCCGACGGTTTCGGATACCCGCAACTATCTGCGGAGTACATCCTTGAATCCGACCCGGACCTCATCTTCTACGGCTGCGCGGTCTGGTGCGGCACCACCGCCGAGTCGATAGCGGAAAGGCCAGGATGGAACGAACTCAGCGCAGTGGGTAATGGACTCCTTTTTGAGGTGGACGACGACCTGTCCAGCCGATGGGGTCCCAGGCTGATCGAGTTTGTGAGGATTATCAGCCACACCCTGGAGCAGGTAACCAACCAAGGCTGAACCAATGTCCGAAGCTACCCCCCGTCTGGCCCCGGTGCGGATGCGCCGGGGCTGGCTCTCCGCCATGCTGGCCATTCTGGTGGTGGCCATGGTGAGCGGGATCACCGTCGGTCCGGCCGATATCGGCCCGGGAGAGGTCTTCCAGGAATTGTTCGCCGGGGTGTTCGGGCGACCCTCGGAACTTTCTGCCATCCAGCAGGCCATCATCTGGGAAATCCGGCTCCCTCGAGTGGTGCTAGGCGGACTGGTGGGAGGATTGTTATCGGTGGCTGGTGCCGCCTACCAGGGGGTGTTCCGAAATCCTCTGGCCGATCCCTATCTGCTCGGGGTAGCCGCCGGAGGAGGGCTGGGTGCCACGGTGGCGATCGCCCTCCTGCCTGGTGCCGGTAACACATGGTTGCCGATCGCGGCGTTCGGCGGGGCTCTGGGGGCGGTGCTTCTGACCTATGCGGTGGGGCGTTCGCTGGGGGGCCGGAGTGCGGTTTCGCTGATTCTCGCCGGTGTGGCGGTTGCCACCTTCTTCACCGCCGTGCAGACCTACATCCTGCAGCGCAATGCGGAAACCATTCGCCAGGTCTACTCCTGGATTCTGGGTTTGCTGGCCACCACCGGATGGCAGGAGGTGGTGGTTGTTATGCCCTATGCGGTGATCTGTGGGACCGGGTTGATTCTGCTTCGGCGATTGATGGATGTCATGGCCGTGGGCGACGAAGAAGCCACCAGTCTGGGGATATCGGCCGTCCAGGTAAGGGCAACGGTGGTGGTGTTGGCGACGCTGGCGACGGCTGCGGCGGTGGCGGTTAGCGGGTTGATCGGCTTCGTCGGCATTGTGATCCCCCATACCGTTCGGCTACTGGTGGGGACGAGCTATCGCTCCCTGATCCCGCTTTCGGTGGTGGCCGGGGCCGCCTTTCTGATCCTCGCCGACCTGGTTGCCCGCACCATAGCCAGCCCGGCCGAGCTGCCAATCGGGGTGATAACAGCCTTTGTGGGGGCACCGTTTTTCCTCTTGGTACTGCGGACCAGTAGGAGGTTCATGTCGTGAGCGTGACTACGGACGGGCTGTCGGTGTCCTACGGGGCAGACTCGGTGGCGGTCCACGAACTTTCCCTGCGGGTCGAAACCGGAGAGTGGCTGGGCCTGCTGGGTCCCAACGGGGCCGGTAAATCCACCATGCTCAAGGCCCTGGCCGGGTTGGTTAAACACACCGGGGCTATCTATTTGTCGGATATCGAAGCCGCCACTATGCGAGGTCCCGAGCGGGCACGGCTGGTGGCCTTCGTTCCTCAAGAACCGGTCATGCCGTCCGGTATGAGCGTGGCCGAGTATGTTCTGCTGGGCCGCACCCCGCACCTGCCTTTCCTGGGGTCGGAGGGGAAGGGGGACTTGGAGGTGGCCGCCACCGCTTTGGATCTGCTCAACCTGACCAATTTCTCCCAACGGCCGGTCGGAACCCTCAGCGGCGGCGAGCGGCGGCGGGTGGTGTTGGGAAGGGCGATCGCCCAGGAGGCCGATATCTTGTTGCTGGATGAACCCACCTCGGCTCTGGATATCGGCCAAAGCCAAAGTGCCTTGGAACTCATCTGCTATCTACGGAAGGAGCGGGAGATGACTGTAATAACCGCCATGCACGATTTGACCCTGGTGGGTCAGTTCGCCGACCGATTGCTGCTGATGTCCGGCGGTCGTTCGGTGGCAGACGGGCCGCCGGAAAAGGTTCTGACGGCCGACTTCATACGAGACCTGTACCAAGCCGACGTGGAGGTGGTGGCCGCTAACGGCGGGTTGGCGGTTCTCCCGACCCGAAGGGATCAGCGATGACCGAACAGGCCCCCCGCACCGAGGACCCTCGCCGCCCCGAAACCAGGAGAGCGTCTTCGCTGGTCTTGGTGAATACCGGAGACGGGAAAGGTAAGAGCACTGCTGCCATGGGTATGGTGATGCGTTCGGTGGCTCGGGGCTGGAAGGTGGCGGTAGTTCAGTTCATCAAGTCCGGCCAGTGGAAGGTGGGCGAAGAAAAGGCCGGACGTTTACTAGGGGTGGACTGGGATGTGGGAGGTGACGGGTTTTCCTGGGACAGCGAAGACCTGGAACGCTCCGCCGAGCTAAACCGAGGGGTTTGGCAGATAGCCAGACAGCGTATCGAGGAAGGAGTGCACCGTCTGGTGGTTCTGGACGAGATCACCTATCCGATCAACTGGGGTTGGATAGACGAGCAGGAGGTGGTGGACGCCATCGCCGACCGTCCCCCTGACGTGAACGTGGTGATCACCGGACGTGACGCCCCGGCCCGCCTGATCGAGATAGCCGATACCGTCACCGAGATGGTGATGGTCAAGCATGCCTATGAAAGCGGGATCCGGGCCATGCGAGGGATAGACTTCTAACCCTCCAATCCGTAGCCCACCGCTGGTTTTCTTCGGACTTATGGCTGCACATTGCCTATCCACAGGTTTAGGCTTAACGACCTACTCGATCAGTAACTCGGGAGGGATGGCCGAGCGGACGAAGGCGTCGGTTTTGAAAACCGGTAGGCCCGGTAACGGGTCTCGTGGGTTCGAATCCCACTCCCTCCGCCCGAAAAACACTCATGGAGAGTAATCGTGAACGAGGCATCAGACTCATCTCTCCGAATCCGGACATCCAAGGTCGGGCTCGATGATGAACGCCTCGAGAGGTTCTTGAGCGAGCTCGGCATCCGCGAGGGCAGCGACGACGTGACCCTGTTCTCCTATTTGTTGGAAGCTTTGGGACCCAGCGATGCGCGTCTGTGGACGCGGCTGCCTCTTTCGCCGCCTGCCACAACGCGTTGAAGGGGCAAGAAGACAGGCCGAGGGGTTTCCTTGGTCTACTGACCCTGCGTTGCGAATCGGCCAGGGAGCTTGGTGTCGAACCTCGACAAGTGTTCGACTCCCTAGAGCGGATAGTGACGAACAGCGCCCTACTGGAGGGCGAAGCGATCCAGACGATCTGGCGGCGGCAGCCCCAGCGATTGGTCGAGCCTTTGGGATAGAGACAGGTTGTCTCCCAATCAAGCGGCCCCTCAGCGTTTCGACGGCGCGCCCGAGCCCTTTTTGCCGGCGGCCGGGACCCGCCTGACGAGAGTGCATAGCGCCAAGTTCGGCGTTACGGAGTTCAATCCGAACGTAGCCGTGCGCCACCTGAGGGGAGGCCGGTTCGACGCGACACCGGGGGATGAATACTCCTTTCTCTACCCCGCCGATGACGACCGAACAGCGGTCTCCGAAGATGGCAACTCGTTGATGGCCCCTTATACTCCGAGAGTGCCCTGACTGTGGTTGGCGGGGTGCGCTAACGAATGAGTCTACGGAGACGGAGTATGCGGGTTCGTTGCGGGCGGTGTGGCTCCGAATTCGAGGTAGTGGGTCCGGGTCTTCACAGGTGTTCGGCATGTGACGTGACTAACAAGGTCCGCGCCGTCAGTCCGGCGGATCGTAGTTTCGGTGGTGCGGACGACTCATTTGCATTCCCTGGAAGGCCTCGGGAGATGCTCCGGCAGGCAAGGCTGCTCTTGTCGAGGTGCAAGTATTTGTTGAATGTTCCACGGACTGCGGAAAGGAGCGCCAGGTCTGCCTATGAGGCGGAGTTGGAACGCGGCGTGTTGGAGCGGCTGGAGCTAATGCCGGTTGATGCGTTGAAGGAGGTGTCCACCAAGGACGGGCTTAGGTTAGGGGCGATCAAGTCGGCTGGGTTTCGCAGGGTGGCTGACGTTCTTGCGTCCAGCCGGTCACAGCTTCTTTTGATACGGGGGGTGGGATCCATTACGGCGGATGAAGTTATCAGGGCTGCCCAACGGGTCGAAGAGAATATCCGAAGGACTACGAGGGTCCGTTTCGATGTTGAGCGTCGGCCGGTAACCCAAGCCGATCTTCTGTCGAAGCTGGCACAGTTGGCGGAGGGGAGGGGGTATGTCGATCTTATGCGGACCCGGTTGGAGAGGCTGGTTCAGGCCATCGGCTCCGACCTAGAGGCTGCCCACCTTACGAAAGCAGGGCCTATTCGCCGGTTTTTTGCCGGCCCAAGTCGTAGGGCCGAAGCGGCGGCAGCCTACGACCGGTTGGCCGCACTGTTGCGGGATCCAGACACGGTTTCTCTTATCTCGGAAGTCGCCGCGGTGGAGAAGCGGCTCTCCGCTCCGCGTGTAAGAACCCAGCGGGTTTGGGATGATTTCATGGCAGATCCCGTTTTCTACAACGGTCTTCTGGCCGATGTTGGAGGGCTGGGTCCCGACGTTGATGTGTCTCAGGGTTTCCTTCCACAAGATATCGTCAAACGGATCAGGGAGTTCCACCTCGACACCAGCCTGCTGAAGGCGACATTGCGCGTTTATCAGACGTTCGGCGCGAAGTTTGCGCTGGTCCAGAAGAGGGCCATCCTGGGTGACGAGATGGGCTTAGGCAAGACCATCGAGGCCCTCGCTGCCTTGTGCCATCTCCGGTCACGCCATGCCCAGCATTTTCTGGTTGTCTGCCCGGCTGCCGTTCTGTTTAACTGGGAAGACGAGATCGATAGGCATTCACTACTCAAGCCCGTCTGGCGTCTACACGGCCCGCAGAGGGACTGCCGTAACCGAGAATGGGTACGCGAGGGAGGTGTCGCAATTACCACGTTCGACACCCTCCGCCGCCTCCAACCCAATGAGACTCGGATCGCGGCCGTCGTTGTGGATGAAGCCCACTACGTGAAGAATCCGACCGCGCTACGCACCAAAGCTGTTCTGTCCTGGCTCAAACTGGCCGAACACACTTTGCTGATGAGTGGCACGCCTATGTTGAACCGCGTTGAAGAGTTCCGCACTCTGGTCAATCACATCCAACCCGAACTCGCCTCCGAGATACGCGCAACCGATACAATCGCGGGTGCCGAGGCGTTCCGTAGCAAGGTCGCACCCGTCTACCTGCGCCGGAACCAGACCGATGTGCTGGACGAACTCCCAGAAAAGATCGAAACCGCCAGTTGGGTAATCCTCGACGGGCCTGCAGCAGACGTATACCGTCAGGCCGTTGCCAACCGCAACTTCATGGAGATGCGACGGGCCGCCTTCCTCACTCCTAAGCCATTTGACTCACCCAAACTCCGCCGCCTCCTCCAAATAGTCGAAGAAGCCGCCGACAACAACCGCAAGGTCGTCGTCTTCTCGTTCTTCCTCGAGGTGATCCAGCGGATCCGCACAGCGGTAGAGCGGATCCATACAGCGGTTGGCCCTCTCCAGGTGGGTTCCATCACGGGAAGCTGCTCGCCTGCCCGCAGGAAAGAAATCGTCGAATGGTTCACGACAACACCGGGACCGGCCGTCCTCGTGAATCAGATCCAAGCCGGCGGTGAGGGTCTCAACCTACAGGCCGCATCGGTCGTCATCTTGGCGGAACCACAATGGAAACCCGCCACCGAAGACCAGGCAATCGCACGAGTTTACCGCATGGGTCAAGTCCACCCCGTCCAGGTACATCGGCTACTCACCGAAAACAGTGTCGACGAACACATGCTGAGAATTCTCGCTCGAAAGTCAGCCCTCATCGCAAAATACCTCCCCAGCAAGATGAAGGAAGCCGCCCCTGAAGCCACCGACACCACCGACGAAGACCCCGAAAATAAGGTCTCCAGGAAGAAGCTAGAGGACCAAATCATTGAAAAGGAGAGAACCCGACTAGGACTCGATCACTCAGACGACATTAATATGGACACCCCTCAGGCGACATTTATATGCGGTTTTCCCGTTGGGCTAAATCAGGGGTGCTGCAGAAAGCGTTCGAGCGTCTAGCCCAAGAACACCTTTACGCCCCTCTGTGCTGGGGTTTGGATTCCACCAGCGTTAAAGTCCATCCAGACGGGTGTGGTGCTCTCGTTGGGTTGTGGATGGCATACGGTCAACGGAAAGGGGGCACGGTGCAGAAGCGTTGCTGGAAGCAGACACGGATCGGGTGTGGGCGTTGGTAAAAACGGGGTCACGCAGGTAGGGCGTGGGACGGGTTCGGTTCAGATTTCCCATAGGTAGGAGATGGGCAGCGCTACCAGGCGATGTCCTAGGCGCAGCGGCAGCGATCCGGCGTAGAGGACGATGCCGAGTTCGAATCTGTCGCCGATGGTGTCGCGGAACCATCCTAGGGTTCTGGCTTTCGCGCCGTGGGCTTTCATAGCGGAGGTGACCTCGAAGCAGAGGAGCTTGCCGGTGGGTAGGCGAACGATGAGATCGATTTCGCGTCCTCTACGGTCCCGAAAGTGATGCAACGTGGCACCTGTGTCGGCGAACGAAACCTGTTTGCGAACCTCGACAGCGGCGAATGTCTCGTGCAGGGGACCGCGCATCGGCTCTAGGGGATCCACGAGCGCGTCAGCGGTGAGTCCGAGCAGGGCCGCTGCCATTCCGGTGTCGGCCATGTGTACCTTGGCTCTGCGCTTGACACGGGTAGCAGCGCTCGTGGCCCAGGCCGGCAGCGACATCGTGAGGTACACCATCTCCAGGTACGACACATAGTCCGCGGTCGTCTGTGGACTGCCGAACGCGGTATCGCGATGCACATCAGCGATCACCAACTCGCCGGAGGTACGCGCCGCCAATGCTTTCGCGACCCGCGACAACTCGTTGATCCGTCGCGCTCCCGAGATCTCCTGAATGTCACGCGCCACGATTGAGGTAAGCAGCGAACGCAAAAGAGCAGAACGCCGGCCCGCTTCAATTCTGAACACCTCGGGATAACCGCCCGCACAAATACGCTCCACATAAGAGCGGCGCGACACCAAAGAGGCAGGCATACCGAGCAGCGGCTCATACCAATCCCCGCCTCCGGCGGAGGCCACATTCTTGACAAGCCAAGCCACCAAACCCTGCGACTCCAGTCCGCCCGCCTCGGCTTGGGAGAACGGTGCCAACTCGATCAGACCCATACGTCCCGCGAGCGACTCGCTGAGAGTAGGCACCGTAAGCAGGTTCGTCGAACCGGTCAACAGAAACGAGCCCGGCTCGGGCGCTTCGTCGACAGCTAGCTTCACCGCCCGCACCAGATCGTCGCCGCCCCGCTGCACCTCGTCGATCACCACAGGTCGCGGCCGGCCCGCAACGAATCCGACCGGATCCGCCACCGCCGCCCGGAAAACGTCGGGATCGTCCAAACTCAGATAGACACCACCGTTAGTAACCTGCCGAGCCAGCGTCGTCTTTCCCGCCTGCCTCGGCCCCACCAAAGCCACCACCCGAAAGGTCTCCAAAAAGGAGCGAAGCGTCGGCTCAACACGCCGCTCAACAAGACCAACAAAAGTCATCGGACTACTCTACCAACCTGCTACCGGATAAAACGCCTAGAAACTAATAGACTATTCGCCGACCATCCAGTAGCATGATCGCCGCCATCCACGGACCGTTGGGGTACCTCTGATTGGATACGCGGATTTACTATCGGTAGGAGTCGGCCTCAGAGGCTTGGGCGGGCGGTTCCCTATCCAACAAGCGCAGCAGCTCTGCCCCCGTCTCACTGAACCAGTCGAACAGGATCCGAATGTCTGTTCCGACGCAGAAATGTTTAACGCCCAGGTCCAGGTAACGTTCCATGCCTGTCCGGTCTTTTAGTTCGGCTCTGGGGGCGATACCCATCCTTAGGGCCGTCGCTATGACGTGTTCTTCGGCTTCCTTTACCCGGGGATGGTCGAGTTGGCCGGCCAGTCCCAGGCTCATGGCGTAGTCTGCCGGGCCGAACTGGACCATATCCACACCCTTTACCGACAACAGATCCTCCAGGTTTTCCACCGCCGCATCCTTCTCGATCATTATGGCCACCACCGCCTGATCCAGGGCCTCCACAAAAGCCGGGGTTCCGGCCTCCAAGACCAGCCTCACGTCACGACGCAACCCTACCCCGTGGCGTCCCCCCGAGCCGGGGCTCTCGGCCCGTACCGCCCGGACGCATTCTTCCACGTCAGCCACGGTCCTGGGGTCGGAGAAAAGCAGGTTCTGGATGCCCGATCCCAGCGCCCGTACCGCCAGATAGGTACGGGGTTCCTGTTCGATCTTCATCATCGCCGACATATGGTCGAACAACTCGACTGAGCGACCCAGGTTGTCGAGAGCGTAAAGATCGTAAGGCCCGTACTCGGCTACGAACTCCACATAGTCGAACATCCCGGACAATCCGACCAGCTCCACCACCGAGGGCCAGGAACCCACCAGATGGGTGCCCAGGCTGGGCTGATCTGCATCCAGCAGCTCTCGTAGCCGATTAGGTCGCACAGGCTACCTCCGTAGGGTTAAAGGGGCTTATATAAAGGGGTTCGGGTGTCTTTGTCGGGACACGAATCGCCCGTGGCTCGGGCAAAAATTCTTGCGGAGAGGGAGGGATTTGAACCCTCGAGGGAGGTTTCAGCTCCCTACTCGCTTAGCAGGCGAGCGCCTTCGACCGCTCGGCCACCTCTCCCGGGTTTGATATCGCCCGATCCCTGCTCGGGTCGGGGTGATACCCAAGGAGAATATTACCCCGCCGCCCGTCCCACCGGCACCAGGAAGCCGAGTACCTTTGCTCCCCCTACCTTCCCCACCCGACTAACATGACCTGCGAACCTGGCTTATAGAGTTCGCTCCTGGTGCCGAGATCCAAACCGCCTGCGGCCGTAGCTCAAATGGACAGAGCGTCTGACTACGGATCAGAAGGTTGGGGGTTCGAGTCCTCCCGGCCGCGCCGAGCCCGGGCTCCAAAAAGGACCGGGCCGTTTTCGGTTGACGATTGCGCACAGGATCCTCTATAATGGCCGATGTGCAAGCGCACGTCCATATACCCGTGTCCTGACGGGCTACCGGTGTGACCTCATACCGGATATAAGCCCAAGTCCGGATTCATGGGGCCAGCACAATCAAATTAGGTAGGCTAAGACCAGACCCTCCTTCGGCGTCTTGTCTGCGCGTGCCGGTAGTACGGATAGGGATGCTTCCCCAAGGTCGCTTCCCCTGAGTTGAAATAGCGAGCGACCTTACGGTTTCTTGCTCCTAGGAGTGAAATTTTGCCCACCATTCAGCAGCTGGTGCGCCAAGGCCGAAAGCCCAAGGCGCGCAAGGAAAAGACCCCGGGTCTGGTCGGGTCGCCCCAGCGACGCGGGGTATGCACGCGGGTTTACACCATCACTCCCAAGAAGCCCAACTCCGCCATGCGCAAGGTATGCCGGGTCCGTCTGACCTCCGGCATCGAAGTCACCGCCTACATTCCCGGCGAAGGCCATAACCTCCAAGAGCACTCCATCGTCCTGGTCAGGGGAGGCCGGGTAAAGGACCTCCCGGGAGTGCGCTACAAGGTTATCCGAGGCACCCTGGACGCAGCCGGAGTTGAAGAGCGTCGGCAGGCCCGATCCCGCTACGGGACCAAGAAAGGTCGGTAGGCGATGAGACGAGCCCCGGCCGAAAAGCGCACCATCGATCCGGATCCCGTGTTTCGGGATGTCCTGGTCAGCCAGATCATCAACCAGGTTCTGCTCAAAGGGAAGAAGGAAAAGGCCCGCAAGATCGTCTATCAGGCCTTGGAGATCGTTTCCAGACGAAGCGGGCAGGATTCGCTGACCGTGCTGAAAAGAGCCATCGACAACCTTCGTCCCCAGGTCGAGGTACGCTCCCGCCGGGTGGGAGGTAGCTCATATCAGGTACCGGTTGACGTACGACCCCGCCGGGCCTCCACCCTGGCGGTGCGTTGGTTGGTCGGTTTCGCCCGCCGGAGAAGAGAGCACACCATGGCCCAACGGTTGGCCAACGAGATTCTGGACGCATCCAACCACACCGGCTTGGCCGTTAAACGCAAGGAAGACCTCCACAAGATGGCGGAATCCAACAAGGCTTTCGCCCATTACCGCTGGTAAACGAGGACAGAGACGATCGGTAGCGAGAGAAGAAGTCATGAACAACCCCAATGCGTTGGTCCGTTTACGCCAGTACCCGTTAAGCCGTACGCGCAATATCGGGATCATGGCGCATATCGACGCGGGCAAGACCACCCTCACCGAGCGCATCCTTTATTACACGGGCCGTACCTACAAGCTGGGCGAAGTCCACGAGGGGGCGGCGGTCATGGATTGGATGGAGCAGGAACAGGAGCGGGGGATCACCATCACCTCCGCCGCCACCACCTGCAAATGGCATGAGCATGGGATCAACATCATCGACACGCCCGGCCATGTTGATTTCACCGTGGAGGTGGAGCGTTCCCTAAGGGTTTTGGACGGCGCGGTGGCGGTTTTCGACGCAGTGGCCGGAGTGGAGCCCCAATCCGAGACGGTCTGGCGTCAGGCCGACCGCTACGGCGTACCCCGCATCTGTTTCGTCAACAAGATGGATCGGGTGGGGGCGGACTTCTATATGGCGGTCAAGTCGATCGAAGAGCGCCTCGGGGCCGTGCCCTTGGTTATGCAGATCCCGATCGGGGAGGAAGGCGACTTCGCCGGGGTGATAGATCTGGTCGAGATGGAAGCCCACCTGTGGTCCGGAGACGACGGCCGCACCTGGACGACCGGTCCCATCCCTTCCGAATATGCCGAAATAGCCGAGGAATATCGGGGCACGATGCTGGAAAGCCTGGCCGACATCGACGAGAAGCTCATGGAAAAGTATCTGGAGGACGTCGTTATATCTCCGGGCGAGATAACCAGCGCGGTGCGGACCGGAACCCTGCAACACCTCTTCACGCCGGTGTTCTGTGGCACCGCCTTTCGTAACAAAGGAGTGCAGCTTTTGCTGGATGCAGTGGTGGATTATTTGCCCAGTCCGGCCGATCTTCCGGCTGTGCAAGGATTTCTCCCCGGAACCGACACCATCGTCTCCCGTCTTCCCGAAGATAACGAGCCCTTTTCGGCCCTGGTCTTCAAGATCGTCAGCGACCCCCACGTCGGCAAGCTCACCTACTTTCGGGTTTATTCGGGCAAGGCTTCCAAGGGAACCAAACTGGAGAACAGCACCAAGGGCCGTAAGGAGCGGCTCGGGCGCCTGCTAAGAATGCACGCCAACCATCGCGAAGATCGGGAGGATGTCTTTACCGGAGACATTGTGGCGGCGGTCGGCTTGAAACACACCGCTACCGGAGACACCCTCACCGCCGTCGGGCATCCCATATCGCTGGAGGCCATGACCTTCCCGGCACCGGTTATCTCGGTGGCTATTGAGCCGAAGTCCAAGGCCGAACAGGAAAAACTGACCGAATCCCTGAGCCGGCTGGCGGAGGAAGACCCCACCTTCCTGGTGCGGACGGATCCCGAGACCGGCCAGCGCATTATTTCCGGGATGGGCGAGCTCCACCTGGACATTCTGGTTGATCGTCTGCTCCGGGAGTTCGGGGTGGACGCCAACGTGGGCCGTCCCCAGGTGGCCTATCGGGAGACCATCAAAGGCCCGGTAGCCGGGGTAGAGGTGCGCTATATCAAGCAAACCGGAGGCCGAGGGCAGTTTGCGGTGGTGAAGATCGATCTGGAACCCACCGGGCCTGGTGGCGGATACGAGTTCGTCGATGAGATCAAAGGCGGCGCGGTCCCCCGCGAGTACATACCCTCGGTTAACGCCGGAATAGAAGGGGCACTGGAGCAGGGCGTGCTGTCGGGCTATCCTCTGGTGGACGTGCGGGCTCGGCTGGTAGACGGCCAGACCCACGACATCGATTCTTCCGAGATGGCCTTTCGCATTGCCGGTTCAATGGCATTGCAGAAAGCAGCCCGACTGGCCAAGGTAAAGCTGCTTGAACCTCTGATGGAGGTGGAAGTGGTGACCCCCGAGGAGTATCTGGGTGAGGTGATGGGCGACCTGTCATCGCGTCGGGGCCAAATCGAGGAGACCAACCAGCGAGGTAACGCCCGGGTGGTAATGGCCCGGGCTCCCTTGTCGGAGATGTTCGGTTACGTAACCCGCCTCCGATCCAATACTCAGGGGCGTGCTACCTCGACCATGAAGTTCCATTCCTATGGAGACGTACCGGAAAACATTGCCCGCCAGATAATCGGCGCGGCACGTGGAGAAAACTAGTAAAGGAGTTTGGTTGTGGTTAAGGAGCGTTTTGTTCGGGTGAAGCCTCATTTG
>VXMP01000005.1 GCA_009841075.1 Acidimicrobiia bacterium
GGGGGGGGGGGGGCTTGGGACATTGCCTTGCTGACCAGGGTCAACTCCTCCCTACTGCCGGTGCTGATAGGACTAAGTCAGGCCGGTATACCGGTGCAATCCAAGCTGAGCGAAGGCTGGCTTAACAACTGGTTGCAGGGCTCGGTGGTGAAAGCGGCCCTGGCCTGGATGAGGATGGCTCTCAACCCATCAAAGTTGCGTCGCTCTGATCTGCAGGAGGCGGTGCGACGCCCGGCCCGGGGTCTCAACCAGGTATCCAGGGAGCTTCTACGGGCTCGTTCCTACTCCACCGACGACCTGATTCGCCAGGCCGATGGGCTATCCGAGCGTCACGCCGTTTCCTGGCTGCAATGGGTGCAGGATATCTTGGCCGCCGCCCGACTGGCCGAAACGGGTAGGGCCGGTCCGCTTTTGGATTGGATGATCCAGGATCTCGGCTTGGACAGGTCGGCACACCTTTTGGATCGTAACCGGACCCGAGCCGATAAGGCCGCCCATGGAGACAACCTGGTAGCCCTCCGCCGATCCGCTGACCTGCTCGACCAACTCGACACCTTTGAGCAGCAGCTAAGACAAACCGTGTCCGGGGCGGTCGGTGCCGACCATGGGGTGACGCTTTCCACGATCCATCGGGTTAAGGGTGCCGAATGGAAACGGGTGATCGTCTTCGGTGTGGAACACGGTTCGATGCCCCATGTTCTGGCCGAGGACATCGAAGAGGAAAGACGGATCCTGTATGTAGCGGCAACCAGAGGACAGGACCAGGTGGTGGTCATGGCCGCCTCGGAACGACCCTCTCCATTCCTGGACGAAATGAGGTGCCGTCCCAAACCAACCCACCCCGAACCTGCCCTTTCTTCCCAAAAGAAGGCACCGGCCGCCGATCCGCCCGGGTTCGATCCGGATTTGTTCGAAAAGCTGAGGGAATGGCGTCTCGCCCAGGCCAAGGAGCGGAAGGTCTCAGCTTTTATTGTCTTCTACGACCGGACCCTGCGCGAAATTGCCGCAAGAAAGCCTCTGAACCGCCGGGAACTTAACGCAATAAGCGGGGTGGGTCCGACCAAGATGGATCTGTACGGAGAAGATGTGCTCCAGATAGTGCGGGAGCACACAGGCGGCTAACTATAGGTTTGAGATAAGTGGGAAATCAACCGGAGAACGCGAAAAACCCACCCACCAGGTACAGCCTTTAGTTTGGTGCCAGCCGGTCGATCCGGGCCGCCAATTTGGTGTCTTTTCGGGTAAGCCCGCCCTCATCGTGGGTGGTAAGCGAGACTCGGACCCGCCGATAGCGAAGATCTATATCGGGGTGATGAAAGGCCCGTTCTGCGGCTACCCCAACGGCGGCAATGAACCCGACTGCGGCGGCGAAGTCGGCCAAAACAAAGGTTCTGACCAGGTTATCGCCCTCCCTCTGCCATCCGGGATGGGACTGCACGAATTCTTGTATTTCGGAATCTTCCAGTAACGCCATTTTGGGAACCAAACCGAAGCCGACTAACCAGGTTCCCTTCGCAAAGCCGGGTACCCTCGTCTAACCACTATAACTTTGGTATCTCAAAAACAGGAGAGTTTGATGTCTATCCGCCACGACCAAGGGATCGTTCTGCGTGGCTATCCCTTCGGGGAGGCCGACCGGGTCGTGGTCATCCTCAGCCCCAACCACGGGCAGGTACGGGCCGTGGCCAAAGGCGTCCGCCGCACCACCAGTCGTTTCGGGGCCAGACTCGAGCCCCTAACCCATGTCGATCTGGTTTTATACCAAGGGCGCAGTTTGGCAACCGTCACCCAGGTGTCGGTTATAGAGGCCTTCCCTAAGCTCCGACAGGACCTTGATGCGGTAATGGTGGCGGGAACCATGGCCAAGATTATCGGCCAGGTGGTGGTAGACGACGAGCCCTCACACCGGGTGTTTTTGGTGTTGCTCCGAGGTCTGAGGGCGCTCGAAGAAGGTGCCCGGGGCCTGGACCTGGCGGCTTCCTTCCTTTTAAAAGTGGCCGACGTGATCGGACAAACCCCGGCCCTGGAGAACTGCGCCGCTTGTGGGGCCGGAACCGGACTGGATCGGTTCAGCCTGGCAGGAGGCGGTCTGATCTGTCGGGCTTGCGACGAGGGAGGCACCTTCCGGCTGCGAGACGGTCTGCCCGACCATCTGGCCGGCTTGCTGGCGGCCGACCTGTCCGGGTTCACCGGCACCGACAGCGGCCTGGCAGCGGAGGCGGTGGGTCTGGCCAGACGATTCCTGGAGTACCACCTGGAAGCCGGCCTGACCGGACCGATCCTGGGAACGGCCTGGAAAATCTAGAGTGACCCGTTTAGACCTCGACCGTCTCGACCCGGACCGGGTGCCCCTCCACGTCGGGTTGATCATGGACGGCAACGGACGCTGGGCGCAGAGTCGTAACCTCCCCCGAACCAGCGGCCATGCCGCCGGGGAATCGGTCCTCTTCGAATGCGTGGAAGGGGCGCTGTCGATCGGTCTGCGATGGCTATCCGCCTACACCTTCTCCACCGAAAACTGGAGCCGCCACTCCGAAGAGGTTTCCTTCCTCATGTGGTTCAACGAGGACATCCTGATCCGGCGTCTCGATTCGATGGCCGAAATGGGGGTAAGGCTGCATTTCTGCGGAGATCTGGCCGACCCGCGCATCCCCGATCGCAACCGCAAGTTGATGCAGAAGGCCGAACACCGCACCGCCTCCAACGATCGACTCCATCTGGTGCTGGCCTTCAACTACGGAGGCCGGGCTGAGATAGCCGCCGCAGTTCGTACCTTGACCGCCGAAGTGGTGGCCGGACTGATGTCCCCGGAAGAAATCACCGAAACCACCATCGCCGAACGCTTGCACATACCGGCCATGCCCGCCCCCGATCTTATCGTCCGCACCTCGGGCGAGATGCGGGTTTCCAACTTTCTGTTGTGGGGGAGCGCCTATTCCGAGCTGATTTTCGTGGACACCTTGTGGCCCGACTTCGGTGCTCAGCAGCTGGTCGATGCCGTAGTCGAATACCAGCACCGCCGCCGCCGTTTCGGGGGAGCGGAAACCGGCAGGTAGCATCGTTTTTATCACCCCACTTTCTGTCATAGGAGCACATTTAATCTGATGGCCGCCCCCGACTTCGACACCATCGTGAACCTGGCCAAAAAGCGTGGGTTCGTCTTCCAGTCGTCCGAGATATACGGAGGCCTGAGGTCGGCCTACGACTATGGCCCGCTCGGCGTGGCCCTGCTCCGTAACGTGAAGTCGGCCTGGTGGCGTTCCATGGTCCGGCTGCGTGACGACGTAGAGGGGCTTGATTCGGCGATCATTCAATCTCCCCGGGTCTGGGAGGCCTCCGGCCATGTCGAGCAGTTCAACGATCCGCTGGTGGAGTGCACCCACTGTCACGCCCGTCACCGGTTCGACCGACTGGAAAACGCCGATCGCTGCCCGAAGTGCGGAACCGCTGGCACGTTCACGGAAGCCCGTGATTTCAACCTCATGTTCAAAACCCATATGGGGCCGGTGGCGGGCGACACCAACCAGGTCTATCTGCGGCCCGAAACCGCCCAAGGCATCTTCACCAACTTCGAGAACGTCCGTAGGGTGGCCCGACGCAAACTTCCCTTCGGGATAGCCCAGCTGGGTAAGTCGTTCCGCAACGAGATCACACCCGGCCAGTTTGTATTCCGTACCAGGGAGTTCGAGCAGATGGAGATGGAATATTTCACCCATCCGGACGAAGCGGATCAATGGTTCCAACACTGGGTGGAGGAACGGCACAACTGGTACCTTGAGTTGGGCATGAGCCCCGACAACCTTCGTCTGCGCCGTCACGACGAAGACGAGTTGGCTCACTATGCGGTGGCGACTTTCGACGTGGAATATCGGTTTCCCTGGGGATGGGATGAGCTGGAGGGCATCGCCAACCGGACCGATTTCGACCTGCGCAGCCATGCCGAGGCTTCCGGTAAGGATCTGCGCTATTTCGATCAGGCCGCCGGTGACCGTTTCTACCCCTATGTGATCGAACCGGCGGCAGGTGTGGCGAGGACCGCCTTCGCCTTCCTGATCGACGCCTACCACGAGGAGACGGTGCGGGACGCTCCCCGAACCGTGCTGCGGCTCGATAAAAGTCTGGCCCCGATCAAGGTGGCGGTGCTGCCGCTTTCCAAGAAGCCCGCCCTGATCGAAGACACGGAGCAGGTGGCCGCTCGGCTCCGTCCGCACTGGGAAGTCCAGGTTGATGTAACCCAGGCCATCGGGAGGCGCTACCGCCGTCAGGACGAGATCGGAACCCCCTATTGCGTGACCGTGGACTTCGACACCTTGGACGACCGCTCCGTTACCGTTCGGGAGCGGGATACCATGACCCAGGATCGGGTTGAAATCGGCCGGCTCCTGGATTATCTGACCGACCGTCTCTAAAGAGCCCGCTCTGAGAGGGGATCACACGGTGAAGAAATGGATCGGGTTTCTGGCGGGAGGAGCCGCACTGGTCGTGGTTGCATCGGTCGGGTATGTCTGGTTTTCAGGAGGTAGCGGCGAACCCAGCACCAACATCACCGCCCCTCCGATAACCACGTTGCCCACCACCTCCGCCCCGGCCACCTCGCCGGACACCTCCATCTCCGAATCCGTAGCAACTTCTTCAGGTCCGGTTGCCACCGACGCCGCCCCGGCCCAACCCGAGCCTACCGAGCCAACCACCGTCGCCTCTACCAGCCCTCCGTCCTCCTCCGGGGGAACAGAGGCCACTATCTACCGGATCGATCAGAGCGAATCCTCGGTCCGCTTCGAGATAGACGAGATACTCAACGGCGCTCCCTTCCGAGTGGTGGGCACCACCTCGGAAGTGGCGGGGGAGATGCTGATCGATTTCGAAAACCCGTCCCGATCCCGGCTGGGAACGGTGGTCATAAACGTCAGAACCCTGTCCACCGATTCGAGTTTCCGAGACCGGGCCATGCGAGGGCCGATCCTGGGTTCCGCCCGGGACGAGTACGAGTTCGCCCAATTCGAGCCGACCGATATCGAAGGCCTACCCGATCAGGTGAACCCTGGTGAGGAAATCCCCCTAACCATCACCGGCAACTTCACCCTGAGCGGGGTTTCCAATACCTTAACCTTCAACGCAAAGGTAAAGGTAGTCTCGGACGATAGGGTAGAGGTAACCGGAACCGCCACCGTTCTGAGGTCCGACTACGGTTTGAACATACCGAACGTCCCCTCCGTGACCGACGTAGCCGACGAGATTCTGCTGGCCGTCGATCTGGTGGCCGTACCCGGATAAGGCTTCCAACGTAAACTACAGAAACATGGCAGCCGATCGTGATGACCTGGAACGGATCCGACAGGCCATCAACGTGGCCGAACTGTTCGAAAGCGTCACCACAGTAAGGAAGGTTCGAGGTCGGATAAAGGCCCTCTGCCCCTTCCACACCGAAAAGACCCCCTCCCTGTCGATTGATCCCACCCGCGGCCTATATCACTGTTTCGGTTGCGGAGTGGGGGGAGACATCTTTACCTTCGTCCAGGAGACCCAGGGCCTTTCTTTCAACGAGGCGGTGGAAATCTTGGCCGAGAGGGCCGGGGTGACGATCAGGCGGGACCCGGGTGCCGCCCGCCGTAGGGAAAGACGGAGCCGTCTCCTGGAAGCAGTAGCCGAAGCGGGACGTTTCTACCATGCCCGACTCAAGTCGGCTTCTGACGCCGGCCACGCCCGGGCCTACGTCCGAAAGATGAAATACGGGACGGAAGTGGTAGACCACTTCGAGTTGGGCTACTCGCCGGAGGAGCCCGATGCCCTGGTCTCCCACCTGCGAGGACATAGGTTCGATGATCGCGACATGGTGGCGGCCGGTCTGGGCAGAAGAGGTCAACGGGGTCGGCTGATCGATCAGATGCGGGGCAGGCTCATGTTCCCGATCCACAACGTGCGGGGGGAGATGGTGGGTTTCGGTGCCCGACTGCTCCGAGGCGACGGACCCAAATATCTGAACACCCCCGAAACCCCTCTCTACAAAAAGAGCGAGCTCCTATACGGCCTCGACAAGGCCCGTACCACCATCAGTCGGGAGGAGCTGGCGGTAGTGGTAGAGGGATACACCGACGTAATCGCCTTCCACCTGGCCAGACGTCCGATAGCGGTAGCCAGCTGCGGCACCGCCCTGGGAGAAGCCCATTTCGATCTGCTAAGACGCTTCTCCAGCCGCATCGTCCTGGCCTTCGATGCCGACACCGCCGGTGCCAACGCCGCCGTAAGGGGCGACGAGCTTCGCATAACTACCGAGCTGGACCTTGATCTTCGGGTGGCGCTCCTGCCGGAAGGTCGTGACCCGGCCGACCTGGTGCTCGATGATAAGGGTGACCTGCTCGGCGAGGCGGTAGGCAATTCCGTCCCTATCACCGAGTTCAGGATCAACCGACTGCTCGGCTCCTACAATCTGAACGAGCGGGAAGCCCGTTCTCGGGCGATGCGAGAGGCCGCTCAGGTCATAGCCCGCCATCCCGACCCGGCCGCCCGCGATCTACATGCCCGCTATGTGGCCGGTATCACCCGCATGAAAGCCGAAACGGTGCAGGCCGAGATCCAAAAAAAGCTCCCCAAGGGCAGCGGGACCAGACGACGTCCCTACCTCGATGGTGAACAACACTCCGCCTCCGCCCAGGCTCTTCAGGCGGTGGACAATATGGATCGGGTGGAACGAGACCTGCTTCGGCACCTCCTGGCCGGTTCCGCCAAGCGCGACCGACTGCAGCCCGACCTGTTCGATGATGAGCAGGCGGCAGCTTTGGTCTCCTACCTACTGGAGGCGGGTCAACACCTAGCTGAAGGGGTCGGGGTGGCTATTGACGAGATCAAGGATCCGAACCTGTCGGCCATGGCCTATCGGATCGCGGTCTTGGATACCCCCTACCCGCCTTTCCAGGAGCTTTTCGCCCACGTCATAGCCCGAGACCGAGGCCGCCGTAAGAATCAGCTTCTTATGATGCTTGAAGATATTGATAAAGAAAAAGACCCTCAGGCCTATTCTAAGATTCTTGACAAGCTTATAATCTTACAGAAGGAGGAATTTTAAGCGAGGATAGGGAGGGCCATTGGGCTTGGTTACGCAAAAGGTTATCGAGGAGTTGGTGGAGCGGGGAAAGCGCCGAGGGTTTATCACGGCAGAAGAGGTCCGTTGCGAGCTGGTGGCATCCGGTGGCTCGGTTTCGGAGCAGGATAGGGTGGTAAAAGCCCTGGAAGGGGAGGCTATAGAAGTAATCGAAGCCGATCTGGGCGATCTGCTGGACGGATCAGACACAGCAACCTTTGAGTTCAGGTCCGACTCGGTGCAACAGTATCTCAACGAGATCGGTCGGGTGCCTCTTCTCACCCAGATCGAGGAGGTGACCCTAGGCATAGCCAAAGATGCCGGACTGGAGGCCCAGGCCCGATTGTCCGTCATGGATGCCGAAGGACGAGACAAATCCGATCCCGAGTATCGAAATCTGGTTTGGACAGTGCGCCGAGGTGAGCAGGCCCGGCTTCGCCTGGTCGAATCGAACCTGCGGCTGGTGGTTTCGATAGCCAGACGTTATCTCGGGCCGGGGGTGTCGATACTTGACCTGGTGCAGGAGGGCAACGTCGGCCTGATGAAAGCCGCCGCCAGGTACGATTACCGCCGAGGTTTCAAGTTCTCCACCTTTGCAGTCTGGTCGATCCGTCAGTTTGTGGGCCGGGCGCTCAACGACCAGAGGAGAATGATAAGACTTCCGATCAATGTGGCCGACACTCTCCAGGTAATGGTCGCTTCCGGGCGACGGCTCAGCCAGGAATTGGGTCGCCCCCCAACCACGGAAGAGCTGGGTGCTGACCTTGACCTACCCGTTGAGAAGGTCAGGAAGATCACCGAAATAGCCGGCGGTACCCTGTCGCTGGACGCCACCTTGGACAGCCATGACGATCTAACCCTGGGCCAGGTAGTGGCGGATCGTGACGCCGAATCCCCCGGAGAGTCGATAGCCCAGCAACTCCTTCAAGAAAAAGTGGCGTTGGCTCTGGAGCAGCTGGCCGACCGGGAGCGCGAAGTGGTCATCATGAGGTTCGGCCTGGCGGACGGCCAGGTCAGGACCCTCCAAGAGGTCAGCCGAGAGATGGGGGTTACCAAGGAGAGGATTCGCCAAATGGAGACCCGCGCCCTGGAGAAATTGCGTAGCTCGGGAACCAGCGGCAGCATGGAAAGCTATCTGCGCGGTGCTTGAAACGCGCCACCGCCTATCATCTCCCTGTTACCATTTCGTTCCACCTTTTCAGGGCGAATCCATCCGGGGTAGCTCAATTCGGCAGAGCAGCGGACTGTTAATCCGTTGGTTGTGGGTTCGAGTCCCACCCCCGGAGCCCAAGTTCCCTAAAGGCGGCCCCTGGTCATTTGACATGAAGTATCTGGTCGGCGGTAGTACCCCTTGCCGGGTAGAAATGCGGTTATGTTGACCGAAGAATCTGTTCGTAAGAGAAGAAGGATTGTTCGAGCCCCGGTTACCCCGGAATTGTTGACCTGGGCTCGTGAAAGGTCGCAGCGGGATCCCGAGGCTTTCTCCGCCAAGTTCCCCAAACTACCCGAATGGGAAGACGGTTCTATGCAACCTACCCTCCGCCAGGCCGAAGACTTCGCCCGTTTTACCTACGTTCCGTTTGGCCTTTTGTTTTTGGATTCTCCGCCGAAAGAGGAATTGTCCATACCGGATTTTCGGAGGGTGGCGGGTCGGAAGACCAATCGGCCCAGCCCGAATTTGCTCGACACCATCCGTATCTGTCGGGAGAGGCAGGTTTGGTATCAAGACCACGCCCTTTTAGAGAAGCAGCCCAGACGAGAGTTTGTCGGTTCGGCTTCCGTAAACGACCTTCCCTCCGAAGTGGCTATTCAGATCGGTTCAATAGCTAATTTTGATGTTGAAAGTCGCTCCAAGATGTCAACCTGGACCGAAGCGCTGCGCACTTTTATCCAGGGTGTCGAGAAGGCGGGGATCCTGGTGATGGTAAGCGGAGTGGTAGAACACAACCGTCGACCGCTGGATCCCGCCGAGTTTCGGGGCTTCACCTTAAGTGACCCGATAGCCCCGCTTATTTTTATTAACGGGAGGGACTCCAAGGCCGCCCAGATGTATACCTTGGCGCATGAGCTAGGCCATGTTTGGTTGGGCGGCTCCGCTTTATCCGGCACTGATCCAAGCCGACCTCATAGGGGTTTGGACCAGGTGGAAGTCTGGTGTAATGCCGTAGCGGGGGAGCTATTGGTACCCAGAGAGGATTTGCTGGGAAATCTCCGACCAAGCGAACCATTCTCGGACACCGTGCCTCGATTGGCTCGGGTTTTCAAGGTGAGTAGGCAGGTGATCCTAAGACGCCTTTTGGACGTGGGTGGTTTGGACAGGCCGGATTTTGTCAAGGCCTGGGAGAAGGAAATAGAACGGTCCGTTTCTGTCAGATCCGGTGCCGGCGGAGATTTTACCGATCAACCATTGCGAGAGTAGGCCGCCGGTTTGCCGAAGCCGTCACACCCAGCACTCTCAATGGGCAAGCCCTCTACAGGGATGCGTTTCGGATGCTCGGCATACAAAAGACCAAGACTTTCGAAAACCTATGTCGGTCCCTGAAGATCGGCCCTTCCAGGGTGGGGGATCTGCTCTCCAAGTAACCGTCTGGCTACTGATTCGTCAGCACAAAACACTTGGTAACGCCGGTGTGGGTGGGCAGGGCTTGGTGGGGGTTGATGAGGCG
>VXMP01000075.1 GCA_009841075.1 Acidimicrobiia bacterium
ACATCGTCGAAGCCTACCGACAATCACTAGCCACCGACCCACCCCCAGAAGTCCTCCAAGCCCTAGGCGGATAACGGAAGTAGCCGCTGCAGGAGTAAGGAGCGATAGGCCGGCGTGAACCAGGGCCCGCAGAGGACGTTGAACCGACTAAAAGGCCTGGTAGGCGACAGTCTGCGTGACTATGTCGTCTACCTGGCCTTCTTCGCCATCCTCGCCTCCTTTGCCGTGATCTTGCGGGATGACGGGTTCCTGAGTTGGGCCAACCTGCTGAACATTGGTCGGCAGGCGGCACCGATCGCGGTTATGGCCGTGGGCATGGCGTTTGCCCTGGCCTCCGCCGAGATCGATCTGTCGGTTGGCTCTACTGTGGCGCTTTCTTCGCTGGTAGCCGCCACGGTGGTCGGCAGCCAGGGTTGGCTGGTCGGTACGTTGGCAGCCGTAGGGATCGGAATTTTGATCGGTATGGTCAACGGGTTGATCACGGTCAAAATACGGATACCTTCCTTCCTGGTCACGCTGGGGACTCTGGGGGTTATAAGCGGTGTCGCCCGCAACATGAACAACCTCCAGTCGATGCCGATTCGGGATGACACGTTTTCCGCTCTGTTCGGGGCCGGATCCCTGGGCCCGATCTCGTCACTGGTTATCTGGACCGTGTTCGTCTTCGCGGTCGGTCACTTCGCCCTGCATTATTTGAGGTGGGGCAGGCACGTCATCGCCACCGGTGCCGATCGCTCCGCGGCGAGAGCAGTCGGTCTGAATACCAACCGGATTCGGGTCAGTGCCCTGGTGGTCAGCGCTACCGCCGCCGCGTTCGCCGGGGTGCTCCTCGCCGGAAGGTTGGCCATAGGACGCCACGATCTGGGCGAGAACTACCTCCTAACCGTTATCGCCGCGGTGGTAATAGGCGGAACCAGTCTCTTCGGCGGTCGGGCTTCGATTACCGGAGCGGTTACGGGGGCGCTCATCATGGCCATGCTCAACAACGGACTCATTCTGATGGGGCTGGAGGTAGCGGATCAGCTCATCGCCCGCGGCTTGATAATCATCGTGGCGGTCGCCCTCAGTATGCGAGCACCGAGAGAAAGTTGAAGCCATGTTCCTTGAATCACTGCTGGCGCGAAACCGGCCTTTCGTAGAGGCCTGCATACGGCTGCACCAGGAGGGTCGGATTCCGCCCAACTCCTACGTGGTCGATCTTGACACTTTGGAGGAGAACACCCGACACCTGACCGACCAGGCCCACCAACTGGGTTTAAAGGTGTATGCAATGACCAAGCAGCTGGGCCGGGCGGGCGGTACCTTGGATGCCATAACCGCCGGTGGAGCAGACGGATATGTGGCGGTTGATATGGACTGTGCACGGCCGATAGCGGCAGGCGGACATGTGCTGGGCAATCTGGGTCACCTGGTTCAGATTGCCCGATCCGAGGCCAAGGAGGCGGCCGGTCTCGCCCCCCACTACTGGACAATATTCTCCGGGTCCAAGGCCATAGAAGCGTCACGGGCGGTAACCGAACAAGGGCGTACCCAGCCGGTACTACTGCGGGTTTGGAACGAGAGCGACATCTTCTATCCGGGACACGAGGGCGGATTCCATCTGGAGGAACTCTCGGCGGCTATCCGGTTGGTGGAGGGTCTGGACGGGCTCCGATTCGGAGGGTTAACTACTTTTCCGGCCCTCCTCTACGACGCTGACTCCCGTCAAGTGTCCACTACTCCGAATGTGGAAACCCTGGCCCGGGCCACCGAAAAGGCGGCCGCCCTCCTGGGCGCGGACGACGAGATCGAGATCAACGCCCCGGGTACTACCTCCACCGCAGTTCTCAAGATGTTGGCCGATATCGGTGCCACGCAGGTGGAGCCGGGCCATGGTCTAACAGGAACCACACCGTTGCACGCGGTGGAAGAGCTGGTCGAGCGTCCTGCCGCCCTATATCTGTCCGAGGTAGCCCATCTCCATCAGGGCGTTCCGCTTTGTTTCGGCGGAGGGTTCTATGTCGATCCGGTGTTCGATCCCTATCAAGAGCAGGTCTTGTTGGCCGGCGGGCCGGAGGACGCCGGTAGCGACCCGGTGCCCCTGGACATGCCCAATCCGGCCGGAATCGACTACTACGCCCGTCTGCATCCACCTCCCGGCCGGAAGGTATCCGAGGGCGATACCGTAATCTGCGCCTTCCGTTTCCAGGCGTTTGTGACCAGGGCGAAAATAACCTGCCTGACCGGAGTCGCCTCCTCCAATCCATCTGTGGCGGGAGTATGGAACGGATTCGGAGATCTGGTCAAGGCCTCGGACGCCCGATGACCACTCCGGCGCTTCAGGTAGAGAAGCTCTCCAAATCCTTCCGGGCGATCCAGGCGCTTGACGAGGTCTCCATGAGCCTCCACCGAGGACGGGTAACCGCGCTGCTCGGAGACAACGGGGCCGGAAAGTCCACCCTGGTCAAGTGCCTGGCCGGTGTTTATCAACCCGACTCGGGCACCATCAGCATCGACGGAACCAATCATCGTATCGCTACCCCGGATATGGCCCAATCGCTGGGGATAGAAACGGTCCACCAGAACCTTTCGCTTATAGACACCTTGGACGTGTCCGAAAATCTGTTTCTGAACCGGGAGCAGACCAGGGGCGGATGGATAGGGGCTCGGCTGGGGGTTCTTAACCGGGGCAGGATGCGGTCGGAGTGCCGGACGGCCTTAGCCCACCTTGAAATCAAGATTCCGTCTCTGCGCCAACCGGTCGGCCTGCTATCCGGCGGCCAGCGTCAGGCCATTGCGATCGGGCGGGCGGTGGCGTGGAGCCGACATATCGTGCTCCTGGACGAACCGGCCGCCGCGCTAGGTGTTGAACAGACCAGTCGGGTGCTCGACCTGATCAGAAGGCTGCGCGACTCCGGTATAGCGGTACTGCTGATAACCCACAACATGGACCGGGTGACCGAGGTTTGCGATGACGCGGTGATCCTACGGCGCGGCAAAAAAACCGCCAAAGTGGAAGTCGACGAGGTCACCACCGCCGATCTGGTGGGTTTCATCACCGGTGCCAAAACCACCGTTTAAACGCTTGAGGGTGCAAGTATTAACTCGGGTAAAGGAAAGGAAAATTCAATTCTACCGACAGGTGGTGGGCGATCACCGTGCAGGTAATCAAGGCCGGGTCTGCCGAAAGGTTGGGCGTGGAAGCCGCCGATCTGGTCGAGAAGTATGTCCGGTCTTCGCTTTCGCCGGTACTGGGTTTGGCTACCGGAGGGTCGGTGCTGCCTATCTACCGAGAACTGATCCGACGACACCAAGAGGAAGGTCTTTCGTTCGCTTCGGCCCAGGGTTTCCTGCTGGACGAGTACCTGGGCCTTGATACCGACCATCCCCAGCTCTATCGCAACGTCATACAAACCCGGTTCACCGGCCGAGTCGGCTTTGATCCGGCTGGGGTGCATTCACCGAACGCCCGGCCAGACGACCTGGACGAGGAATGCCACCGCTATGACCTTTTAGTAACCAACGCCCGAATCGGATTGCAGATTCTCGGTGTGGGTCGTAACGGCCATCTGGCCTTCAACGAGCCCGGGTCGCCCTTTGATTCCCGAACCAGGGTGGTGGGTCTGGCCCCAGAAACCCGAGCCGACAACGCCCGCTTCTTTCCCCGGCCCGATCAGGTTCCCACCCGGGCTATAACCCAGGGGTTGGCCACCATCATGCAGGCCAAACATCTGTTGGTGGTTGCCTCCGGCGCTTCCAAGGCCCCGGCGGTACGGGACTGCCTGCAGGGTCCTATCGGCGAATCCTGTCCGGTGACCATCCTCCGCACCCATCCCCAGGTAACCATGATCCTCGACCCGGACGCGGCCGGAGCACTTTAAAGGGGCTTATTGTCGGGGTAGGGCCGGGTCGAGTTGGCGAAGAGTCCGGTGGAGGTCAAAGATAGGTGACACCTGGGCATTGGTACGGTTCTGGTAGTCGGCCCCACCGTAGACCAGTATCCGCTGCCGAACCTGGGGCAACAGTTCACTGATCCGCTCCAGCGAACGAAAGGCATCGGCGGCGATGGTGGCACCGGATTTCGATTCGATGGCGACTATCCCCTCACCCGTTTCATACAAAAGGTCGCATTCCAAACCCTTGGCGTCCCGGTAGAAGGAGAAGTTAGGCCGCCGTCCGGTGTTGTAACGGTATTTGGCCGCCTCGGCTATAACGGCGTTCTCAAAAAGGGCACCTCGGAGTGGGTGGGTGACGATCTGGTCGGCCTGTTCGATACCGATCAGGAAGGCGGCCAGCCCCACGTCGTAGAAGTACAGCTTGGGCGTCTTAACCAGGCGCTTGCGAAGGTTGGCGTGTAGCGGATGAAGCCGGAACAGTATGTAGCTTCTTTCCAGAATGGTCAGCCAGGCCCGAGCGGTAGTGTGGGTAATACCCGCATCGTCTCCGAGCGAGCTCAGATTGACCAGCCGTCCTACCCGTCCGGCGCACAGCCTCATAAACATTCGGAAGGCCGATAGATCGCCTACTCCTCCCAGCCGCCGAACGTCTCGCTCAACATAGGTCTCGAAGTAGTCGCCCAGCGCCTGGTTGGGGCCGAGACCCTGATCGTGGAGGCGAGGATAAAAACCTTCGAACAGAATATCCTCCACCCGCTGGGTGACGTTAATTTCTTGCCGCTCCGGAAGCGAAAAGGGCAGTAGTCGCAGCAGCGCAGTGCGGCCCGCCAAGGTCTGGCTGATGGCATCGGCGAGGGGAAACTGCTCGCTTCCGGTCAGAACGAACTGGCCGTTGTTTTTCCTTTCGTCGCCGATCACCTGCAGGTAGGAGAGCAGCTCGGGGACGTGTTGTATCTCGTCGATAATCGCCGGCCCGTCAAACCGGCCGAGAAACCCTCTCGGGTCTACCTCGGCCAGGTGGCGCTGATCCGGTGCCTCCAGGTTGGCATAGGCAAACTCCGGGAAGGCGGCTTGACACAGGGTGGTCTTACCCGATTGACGCGGCCCGGTGACCGTAACAAACGGGTACTGCCTAAAAAGCGAGATCAGATACGGCGTTATTTCCCGCTCAACAATCATGCCAATTCTCCTATGGGCTGATTGAAAGTCTAGCCTTCAATTTGTACCCCGAGGATTAAACCCCGTCTGATCGAGTAGGAGCCAAATCAGCCTGCCTCTGTCGGGTTAACATTTTGGAGTCCGGCCAGGAAGTCCCCTTGGCCCGCCCCACGTAAACGTCACAAACCCAGCCCACATACGAGCCTTCGGTATGAAACCTGATCCGATCACCATCGAGATTCTCCGCAACGCCTTCATCATGGCGGCCGAGGAGATGAACGCCGCCCTGATCCGTTCCGCCTACACGCCGGTCATCTATGAGTCCAAGGACTGCGCGGTTGCGCTGATCGACAGCCGGCACCGCGTGCTGGGACAGTCATCTGGGATTCCGTTGTTCCTGGGCAACCTGGAGGCCTGCACCTTGGCGACCGAGCAGATGTTCGGACGAGCCGTTTGGCAGCCGGGCGATATCTGGATCATGAACGACGCCTACCTGACCGGCACCCACATGCACGACGTAACGGTATTTGCCCCCATCTTCTATCAGGGTGACCTGGCCGGTTTCGCCGCCTCCCGTGCCCACTGGCTGGACATAGGTGCCAAGGATCCAGGCGTTCCCATGGATTCCACCGAAATCTTTCAGGAGGGGGTGCGTCTTCCGCCCACCATGGTGGTTAAAGGCGGTGAACCGATCCAGGACATCTGGAAGATCATCGAAAGTAACGTCCGTTTTCCTCGGTCGGCTTTGGGCGATATGCAGGCCCAGTTCGCGGTGGCCTCAATCGGCGAGCGCCGGCTGGGGGCACTGTTCGACCGCTACGGACGGGAAACCGTAGAAGCCGCCGCCGAGGCCATCTTTGACCAGAGCGAGCGTCTCGACCGAGAAGCCATTCGTGCCATACCCGACGGGCTTTACACCGCCGAAGGGTTCCTGGATTCGGACGGAGTAGGTGAAGAACCCGTCCGAATCAAGGTTTCTATTGAGGTAGAAGATGAACATTTAAGGTTCGACCTCACCGAGACGGACGGCCCCGGCCAAGGCCCTATCAACTGCGGGGCGGTGCAAACCTTGGCGGCCTGTCGGCTGGCCTTCAAGTATCTGTTCAACTCGAATCAGCCGGTCAACGGGGGCACCTTTCGACCGCTGGAGGTGAAGACCCGGCCCGGATCGGTCCTGAATGCCCACTCCCCCGCCGCCTGCCAGTTCTACTTCACCCCCTTAGGACTGATGATCGACCTGATCTGCGCGGCACTCGCACCCGCCCTACCCGACACGGTACCGGCCGCCCACTACGGAGACGGCATGATCTTTCAATTCACCGGCACCCACCCCTCCACCGGAGACCTATTCCTCGACAACGAGCCCCACGTAGGAGGTTGGGGTGCTTCGCAAGGACAGGACGGAGAGGACGGGATGATCTGGACCCTGTCCGGCAACTTTCACGACATGCCCATCGAGGTTTTCGAGTCCAAATTTCCCGCCCGGATTACGGAATACGGCTACCGCCAGGACTCCGCCGGAGCAGGTCGATGGCGGGGCGGCAACGGCATAATCAGGGAATATCAGATGACCACCGACACCGAGTTGAGTCTCTGGTTCGAGCGCTCCGGCAACCCGGCCTGGGGCCTGTTCGGCGGCCAAGCCGGACTCCCCCCAAAGGTGGTAATCAACCCGGGAACTCCCAGGGAAGCCCGACACCTCAAAACCAACCGGATGCCTCTCCGTAACGGAGACGTGGTCCGCTGCTATACCGGAGGAGGCGGAGGCTACGGCGATCCCCTGGAACGCGACCCCCAAGACATTGAAGCCGACCTGTCAAACGGCCACATCTCCCCCCACTACGCCCAACAACACCACCGATATGTCACCAGGAAGAATGGCGGGTGATATTTCTCCCTACCAACTACGGTTGGGTTAAGGGCATATCCTTATTACTTGTGCTTGAACCACACCAAGCCCTCACCCCTGGAGATCACTGCAACGTCAATCGGACCTCCAATAGATTCGGCACCGGGCGTGAACTTCTCTTTGAAAGAAGCCAGGCTGACCAAGGTTTCAGCCATCTCGCCCAAATGCTCCTTCGGTAACCCGGCGACAAGTTCTACCAGAGGCAAGGAATACTGCCTGATCATTGCTTCCATTTCATCATGGGCATTACGAAGGACTACTTCAGATAGCCCCTGAAGGTCTTTCATCAAAGGCGTAGAGATTGAGTCCGGTGTTCTGTTTTTAATTCGTTCGGAGATAATTTTTGCCTGAGCTTTTAACATTTTTTCGATTTGCTTATAATGAACTTCTAGAATCTTAGGATGAATCCCATCAATAAGGGTCTTGGAAATTTCGTGTTGTTGAGCGAAGGGAAGAATGGCAGAAGACTTGGCGTCATTAATTTCGATCATCTCTAACTGACGGGTTTTGACAACATCATCCATCATCTGATCGATAATCCAATGGGCTAGAGAGGGAAATATCTGATCCTTCCCGAAACCCGTAACAACCATCCCGGTTGAACCGGTCGACCAGTGAGCGGTTCGAAGATTTTGGATAGTCATCCTCCCTATATCCTGTCGGATCGCCCTATTCAAAATACCTTCGCCCTGCATAAGCAGTTCGGGCCTCTGGCTAAACCATATATCTAAAAGATCATCCCAGTCATCAATTTTTTTATCAAAGAGCTCCCAATTTTGTAAAGCCAGGTCTAATTGCCGAAATGCCTTACCTTCATCAAGTCCCGAAACCGGGCCGATCTCAGCAAGATATTCTATCCTAGACCGCACTACCTCTTGTAGTTGATGTAAGAAATAGTTTAGTTTTTCACTCCTGGTTCCAGGATGACTTCGTATATAAGTCCCTAGACTAGATCGAGCAAGGTAACTTAATTGCTCTAACTCATGGAGTATCTCGTTACGCACAAAATTAGTTTGAATCTCAGAAGAAATGTGGCGAGTCATCTGCGATAAAAAGTCAATAAAATGCGAGCCGTGCTCTTCGACCGTTGAAAACTGAATTGATTGATTCAGACGTTTGTATTCCTGAACAATCGTCTCCCATGGGATGGGGCCTAGTGAAGAGGCACCATAGAACATAACTACTATGGGCGGATCAATCGATAACGGTAAGATTTTATTCGCCGTGTTATAGACCTTGGCGTCGCTCGTTAAAGTCACTGCGCTATCCGCGGCTACCGCCACCCCGTATCTATTCAGAATGGCTATCTCCGCTGTCATGATGGGTCCCTTAAAAGGCGGGTTGAGGTTGGGTATAGAAGAGGATGTCACATCATAGCTGAAGCGCTGGGCAGGAGGCCTTAACTTTCTGGCCGATTTACAGCCGTGAGGAGCGTCCCCCAGTCCCTCTCTCCGATTGATTATGTGCAAAAACGGGAACAGATTACGTGCAAAACCAGGAATGACTTCGGTTTGCTACCCTAACTCCTCATGGAAGGTTATGTCCCCCGCCTGGTAGACCGGCTTCTTGAGGAATACATCAAAGAAATCCCCGCCGTCATGGTGGTGGGTCCGCGCGCCTGTGGGAAAACCACCACCGCTCTCCGTCTTGTTCGTAGCGTGGTCCGGCTTGACTCGGATCAAGCCGCCTCGTTCCGGGCCGGGCCGGATGCGGCGCTACACGGGCGGGAAGAACCCGTACTGCTTGACGAGTGGCAGATGGTGCCGGAGGTGCTCGGTGCGGTCAAACGAGCCATAGACACCGACCGCCGACCCGGACGCTACCTTATCACCGGATCAGCCCGAACCGACCCGACCGACCGGCTCTGGCCACTAACCGGTCGGGCGGTAATGCTGCGTATGCACCCTCTGACGGTGGCCGAACAAGAGCATAGGCCCGTGCGCCCGCTGATCGACCGCATAGCGGAAGGCGAGGAGCCGGTAAAGGTCGAGGGGCCGCCAGTCGACCTGCGCGTCTATCTTCAGATCGCCTTAAAAGGTGGTTTCCCTGAGCCCGCCCTGAAGCTGAGCGAGTGGGCTGCCAGAGCTTGGCTCGAAAGCTACGCCGACCAGATCGCCCTAAGAGATTCCCGAACTCTCGGCAGCGAACCCGATGCCTACCGGCTGAAGCGCTACTTGGAGGCTTACGCCATCAACTCAGGACGGATAGTCCAACACAAGACGATCTACGACGCGGCCGGCATCAGCCGAAAGACCGCCTTGGCATACGATGCCCTACTAAGCGACCTGATGGTCTTGAACGAGCTGCCGGCTTGGGCGACCAACCGACTCAAGCGGCTCAGCCGGGCTCCCAGGCGCTACCTGGTCGATTCTGGCCTGCTCGGGGGGATATTACGGGTCGGCATCGACGATGTAATGGCTAACGGCAACCTCCTCGGGACCATGATCGAGACGTTTGTGATAGCCCAGCTCCAGGCTCAAGCGGCTGTTTCGAGCACCCGCTATCGGCTTTCGCATCTACGGGAGCGCGACGGACGAAGGGAGGTGGACGTGATCGCAGAGTTGTCAGGAGGAAGGGTGATCGCCATAGAGATAAAGGCCGGGTCAAAGATCAGATCCTCCGATGCCCGACACCTATCGTGGTTGGGCGAGACCATGCAGGAACGCTTCGTGGGCGGTGTAGTGCTGCATACCGGTCCCGACACCTACCGACTGGGTGATCGCATATTCGCCACTCCCATATCCACCCTGTGGGCTTAGCCTTCAAGCACTATTCTTAAGCGATGGATCCGCTGAAGTTTCCCCCGTTTTCAGGATATTCCAGCCGACGGCATGATTCAGTACCATGAGGATCCGGTGCGGACACTGCAAGAAGCGGCATGACTCAATCTAAGGCGTTCGGCTCTGTGCTCAAAAATCGTATGGGAAAGACACGAAATCACCAACACCAAAGCCCAAAGCTCAACCATCAGTTCTGAAGAGAGATACCACACCTTCAATCCCGAAGAAGGCTCCCGAACCGCCGCAGAAAATAACCCCAACCCCGGTACCTAAGAAAGAAACGAAACCTCCAACACCGAAGAGTAAACCGAAAGCTCCAACACCGAAGAGAAAGCCGAAGTCTCAACCTCGCAAGGCCGCCAAAAGCCGCCCCCGGCCCGCTGCCAAAAAGAAGCGTGAATGGCGTCCCGATAGGCATCCAAGTGAATACGGGCGGTTGACAGTCCGGCAACCAGGTAAGCCGGAGAGATTTATTCCGGGTGGTGGTAAATGCCAATCCTGCGGAATGATATATCTTGCCGATGGTAGGTGCAGGTGTTCCTAAGCTAAAGCAGTTAGAGGAAGTGCTGTGCCGAAAACGAGGTTCATACACTTTAAAGTGCCCTCCGTCGGGGTGTTTGATGGACTTTACGGGCGAGGCCGCCCCGGGAGGAAGGGGTTGGTCCGCCGCATATAGTCGGCGTAGCCTGGTCTACGGTCGCCGATGGTTCTCTCCAGCATCGCCACACCGGATATCCGTACCAGCAGATAGTTCATGAGTAAAGGTCCGGCGAATGTCCAGACGGCACCGGCGGCCAAAGCCACCAGAAAGAAACCCCACCAGACCACGCAGTCGCCGAAGTAGTTGGGATGACGGCTATATCTCCACAGGCCGCTATCCAGAACGGCGTGCCGGTTGGTCGGGTCGGAACGAAAGCGGCGAAGCTGAAGGTCGGCAACCGCCTCAAACCTCAAACCGATAGTCCAGACCGCCACCCCCAACCCGTCCAGCCAACCGAGCGGGCCAGCACCCTGGTCGACCAAAACGGCTTGGATCGGCAGCGACACAACCACTGCCACCGCGCCCTGCAGACCGAACACGATCAGGAGACTCCACCATTCGAAGGGTGGGTAGCGGCGGCGCATGGAGGCATACCGATAATCCTCCGGTTCTCCCCATTTTCGGACGGTGAGGTGGGCCGAAAGCCGAACTCCCCAAATCGTCACCATCACCAGCATCAGCACCGAGCGTCCCGACTCCGGTCTGCCGACCTCGGATATATAAAGCACCCAGGCCGATAGGACAAACAACATCCCCCAGATGGGATCGACGATAGAAGCATCCCTTTTAGCCAGGCTCAGCAGCCAACCGGCCCCCATGACGATGGCCACGACCGAACCGGTAATCAGCAGTCCGGTGGTTATCTGCTCCATAAATATGAGCCTATCGTCACCCGACCGGTTAACCCCGAAGCCCATATCTACGACCGAGGGTATATCGTGGCTGCCATGTCGTCGCGAGCGCTGATCTGGTTCAGAAGGGACTTGCGCCTAGGCGACAATCCCGCCTGGACGTCAGCCTGCACCCGCGATAAAGTCTCCGCACTGGTAGTTCTCGAACCAACCCTGCCGGCGGCGGCGGGTCCCTACCGGCGGCGGGCTTATCTATCCGCCGTAGCCGGACTGGAACAAACCCTTCTTTCAAGAGGAGGCGGACTTAGGGTGTTGAAAGGAAACCCGGCCCGAGAAGTGCCCAAAGTGGCCGCCGAAGTGGGGGCCGAGGTAGTGGTGGTGAACTCGGACGTCACCCGCTGGTCGAAGCAGCGAGACAACCTGGTGAAAAGTCGGCTGGACATCCCGATGGAAACCCATTGGGGGACTCTGGTCCACCCACCCCGGTCGGTCCTCACCGCCGCCGGACGACTGTCCAGGGTATTCACCGCCTTCTACCGCCGGTGGATGGCGAAACCCTTGGATATCGAGGCACCTCCGCAACAAACGGAAATCCTGGCCCCACCACCGGGGACGGCCCTGGCCGATGCCTATGGCCCCGATCTTCCACCCGCCTGGACCGAACGGCACGCCTGGGATCGCCTGGAACGATGGCTACCAGAAGCTGATCAATATCCCGAAAATCGGGACTTTCCGGCCAGGGATGCCACCTCCAAGCTATCGGCCGAGCTGCGATTCGGACTGTTGTCTCCCCGGGCGGTGATGGAGTCGGTAGGTGACCATACGCCGGGACGGGCCGCATACGTCCGGCAGCTGGCCTGGCGGGATTGGTTCGCCCATCTAACCTTCGAGAACCCTGACATCGACCAGAAGTCACTTCGTCCCGAGTTCGACCAAATCCGCTGGGCTTCGGGTCCTGATGCCGACTCCGATTTCGAAGCCTGGCGCACCGGACGTACCGGATTTCCCATAGTGGACGCGCCGATGCGGGAGTTGGCCGCAACCGGCCGGATGCACAACCGGCTACGGATGATCACCGCTTCCTTTCTTATCAAGGATCTGCTCATCGACTGGAGACGCGGAGAGCGCTGGTTCCGCAAAATGCTCATAGACGGCGACCTCCCCCAGAACTGCGGTAACTGGCAGTGGGTAGCCGGCGTCGGCCCTGACGCCGCCCCCTACTTCCGGATTTTCAACCCAATCAAGCAAAGCCACCGCTTCGACCCGAACGGTCACTACCTACGTAAATGGCTACCGGAGCTGGCACTGCTCGACAACCGGGCCATCCACGCCCCCTGGGAAGCCAATCCATCCACCCTGGCAGCCGCCGACATTGTCCTCGGAACCACCTATCCCCGGCCCATAGTGGATCATGCCGAAGCCCGAAAAGCAACCCTGCACGCCTACCGAAACGCCCTCCCCCACCGACCTCCTCGACGAACCTAAGGTTCTAAAAGTGTCACCAATAACGTCCTCAACCTAAGCCTCAAGAAGGCACTAAGGAGTTCCCCCGCCGGCTGGCTTCCTCATCCACACATCCTCGCCGCATCCGACCAATTCTCCACATCCGACGGTGCCTCCTCCCACATCCGCACGGAGGCTTCCGTCTGACGGGCGGCCGATTCCTGCAGCTGCTCCACCGTATCCGGCGGCCATTCCGTCATATCCGATCCATACGCCTCCCCCAACGACTGCTGGAACGCCAACTCGGCCTGAACGAGGTGATAGTCCTCACACCATGACATATCGTCCTCTGCCCCACAGGCAGCCGGCATCATCGCCGTCAACATCACCGCCGCCAACACCCTTACGGCGACCACCACCAAATCGCCCCCCTTCCTAACCTTCCCGGAAGTCCCCTCCTCAGGTGCTGAGGCTGTCATGCTGTCTCCCATCACTCAATAATGGCAATACCATAGCGACCGTACCCCACGCCAACCCTTCACCGGGAAGCAGCGAGGAATTACAACACCCCTCAACACGGAACCCTTCAAGGCCAGAGGCTGTCCTCCGCCAAAGCCTGATGGAAAGTTGCGAGCGGCCACACCTCAATACCCTCTCCCGTGCGAAAAGCGTGGGGGCCGGCGTAGACCAGGATTCGGCGGACCAACCCAGGCAGGTCGGCTATGGCCCGAAGCCCTTTGACCATCGAGGTGTGGTAACGGCGGGCGGATTTGACCTCGATGGCCAGGTGCTCACCGCCTCGGCTTAGAACGAAATCAACCTCGGTCTGAGACTGGGAGGGTGTCCAGTAGGCGATTTCCTCATACAAATTAAGATGATCGGAGTGGGCTCGAAGCGCGCCGAACACCCAACCCTCCAGGAGAGGCCCTCTTTCTTCGGCAACAACCGCTCCTGACCGCCGCTTGAGCGCCCGCACCAACCCCGGATCCACCCAATAAAGCTTCGGTCGGCGACGCTCTCGGATACGTAGTCTGGTGTCCAAGGCGGGTAGCCGGGTGGCGACCAGGGTGTCTTCCAGGATTTCCAGGTAACCGTTGACGGTGGACCGGGCTATACCGACGTCACGGGCTATACCGGCTGCGTTCAGGACTTGAGTGTGCATCAAGGCGGCGATGGGCAGAAAACGGACGAATCCGGCCAGGTTACGAACTGCCGCCTCGGCCCTGATCTCTTCCCTTAGATAGAGCTGCGTGTAGCTCTCCAGCGTTTCGCGGCGGCTCTCAGAGTCCCAGATCAGAGCGATAGTTCCGTAACGGAGTACCTGATCAAGGTCGAAATCGTCGCCGAGTTCGTTGGCAGTCAGCGGATACATCAACCGGCGAACCGCTCGGCCGGCCAACAGGTTGGTTCCGGCCGTCTTCAGCCGGCGGGCACTTGATCCCAGCAGGGCAAATCTGGTACCCCGTTCCTCGATATGGCGATGTACCTCGTTGAGTAGTCCAGGGATCCGCTGTATCTCGTCCACAACTATCCAGCGGTCCGGCGGTTGCCCGGATACGATCCTCCCGAACAGGGCCGGATCGGCCAGTAAATCGGTATATAGGGTCTCGTCGAGAAGATCAAGACGAAGCGCACCAGGCAACGCGGTACGCGCCCAGGTGCTCTTGCCCACCCCTCTTATGCCCAGCAAGAAAAAGCTTTTCTGTGGGATCTGCGCCAGCCTTGGGTACATTCTGTCGTCAAAAATAGCCGAAAAATGACGGCTGGCTATACATTTTTCACTGATTTCTGACGATAGCGGTCGGGGAAGCCATAAATTGAAAGCCCAATTTTTCGGTATCCTATTGAACGATTTGACGAACCTGACACCTGGCCCTCGAATCGGCCGGCCCAGCCACCTAGCGGTCTATCAACGACTGGATATCCAGATCCGGGAGTTCAACGTTTATATGAGAGGCCTACCCACCCCGATGGAAGCCCCGGATATCTGGGAGGAAATATTGCATTGGGAGACCCATCACTCCACCGCTATCGAGGGAAACCCGCTGATTCTTTCCGAGGTGCAACAACTACTTGAAGAAGGTGGGGTGCCGGACAGCCAAAGCTCCAGGGACGACCTGGAAGTCTACGGATACGCAGAAGCCGCGGAATGGGTATACGGGCATGCCGCACCTTCGTCGTCGTGGTCGGAGACCGAACCGCTCCTGACCCTGAACGATGTGCGAACGATCCATCACCTGGCTATGACGCCGATCAGGGAATTGAATCCCCAGCCGACCGCCGACGACCAGGAAACCCCCGGTTCCTATAGAAGGCACGATATCCGGTCCTTCCCCAACGGTATGACCCCCACCTCCTGGCAGGTCATCCCCGCAGAAATGGCCACCTGGATCGATCAGGCCAACTCCATCCGGCGCGACCACCCGAGGTTTCCGGCGCATCTGGCCGACCTGCACTGCCGATTCGAACAAATCCACCCGTTCTTTGACGGTAACGGACGGACAGGTCGTTTGGCTCTCAACCTGATCCTGGTTCGGCTCGGCCTACCACCGGCGATCATCCTGAAGCGGGACGGTGTTAAATATCTGCGTGCCCTGCAACGGGCCGACCGAGGCGAACCCGGCACCTTGGGCGGGATTGTGGCCCAGGCAATCATGGGCACCCTGCATCGACATTTGCTTCCCAAACTGGCCGCACCCGATCAGCTGGTCCCGCTCGAAGCCCTGGAAACCCCTGACATGAGCCTTAATAATCTGAAGGTGGTGGCCACTCGGGGACGGATGCGAGCCCTTCGAGGCACCGATAACCAGTGGAGAGGCACCCGCAGCTGGGTGGACGAATATAAGGCCAGCCGCAAATACCGCGCCGGCCGCAAAAAATAAATTTGTTTTGTTCTGATTATTTTCGGTCAAGGTGAACAAATTCGGCGGGTCGGGTGCCTGATTGTTCGGTATCCTGTTAAACGTCTTGAGCAAACCATCCCCCTCACCAAGGCGCGGCCGTCCCACAAATCTTCAGATCTACGAGCGGCTGGCCACCCAGATACAGGAGCTCAACGAGCATTTGGGAGGTCTCCCTACTCCGATGGAAGCAGCAGATACCTGGAAAACCATATGGCATGGGGAGGTGCATCACTCGACTGCCATCGAAGGGAATACGCTGATCCAGAGTGAGGTGGAGGATCTGCTGGAACGTGGCATTGCGCGTGGCAATCGAGCACTGGTTGAGTATATGGAGGTCAAGGGATACGCCGACGCTGCGGACTGGGTATATCAGCAGGCCTCGTCTTCTCCGCAAAGATCGGAAGCCGAACCGCTCTTGACCCTCGCCGATGTGCGGATGATCCATAAAACTAAGTCCCAACTTGCCTGTTCAACCGGGTTCATCCCAAAATCTCCAATTTCTTTTTCAGGCAACCCATACCGCGATTACCCTTCACACGATTGCAATGGCCACAAAGCAGTTGCAGATTCTCAATATGATCCGTCCCGCCCTTCGCCTTAGTTGGCGGGTTACCAAATCCAGCAGATCCGTGCGGGCCGTCTGTAGGGCTACCTCATGGCTAGGTGAGCTAGGCGTGGCTCTTATAGGTGTAGCGATGCCCGGGGTGCCGTATCGCGTGGCTAAGGCTTTTCCGTAGTGGGGTCGATGATCTTGCCGATTTCGGTAACCACTGTGGCCGGAAAGCCGCTTCGTTCGGCATGCTCGTCGATCAATTCGGGGCTTTCGGTGACGTAGACGCAGAAGGTCTTGTCGCCGGCGACGTAGCTGTGCTCCCATTGGATGGGTTTGCCTTCCGACTGCATCGCCTTCAGAACCGAGTTGGATTGCCCGGCTGCGGCCCTCAGTTGATCTCGCTCGGCGGTTCCGATATCCGGAATGTCCCGTTCTATTACAAAGCGGCGCATAAATCCTCCTTGAGGCTGGTTGGACTTGACTTTACAGTCCGGCGAAGTTCGCGCCGGATCAAGACCGGTGAGCCAAACCTTAAGACGGGTTGGTCAGGCGGAAGATGTTGACTTCACTGAAGCTGACGTCATTGACCTCAAAGGTAAGATGGTCGTCCGCACCTCCCAAGGCCTCCTCAAACGTACCTATCGTCACCGACTCCCAGGATTCTTGGCTGGAGGTGCGCAGGAAGAAATGATCGTTCTGGTCGTAACCGAGGGCGATAACATCATCCCCCGAGGTAAGGGCGACTATCAACCGTGAACCTAGGTCGGTGGCGACCACCCTTCCCCCACCCATATCGTCGTCCTCGGCTTTCCTCGCCCAATAGAAACGGGCGGTTGTGCTCCTAGGAGAACCGTCCTCGGCCTCGGCCCTAATCCGCTCCACACCCGTGTCTTCGGTGTCCCGCCGATAGGTTAAGGAGGCCTCGCCCTGACGGTTGGTAGCCCTCCTTAGTCCGTCCGACAGACCATCCGAATCATCAGAGTAGAAGGTGATGGTTTCGTCTGCTACCGGATTGCCGTATTGGTCGGTCAAGGTGGCCGTCACCCGGTTCAAAACCCCCGAACCCTCATCCGAGGCGATCAGATAATTACCGGCCGGATAGGAAACGATCAGCTTGGAGGGCCGAGACGCTTCATCCGACCAGAAAAGGACCTGATCGGGCTGGCCACTGGGAGGGATGATCAATCGGCTGCTGCTCTCATCCTGGAAGGGATAATCGGCACTGGCGTCCAGGTCAAGGCGGTGGTTTCGGCCGGGCGATGTCGAAGTATCCGAAAACGCCTGATGGGACCAAACCGCCTCGCCCGATTGGTTGGTGGTGATCGTCTCACGGGTGGTTCGGGTTCGATTGTCGGTCCCCCTGATGCGAATGGTGAGGTTGATTTCGACTCCCTCGTGGGAGACCAGACCGCCTTCATCGTCAACCAGCTGGAAGGTGAAGTTCACCCGATTTCCGAACGGAACCAGCTCGGCATTGGCCTTGAGGTCGTCGGTCACCTTGATGGCCGAGATAAGTTTCACCTCATCTAAAGGAATAAAGTAGCGATCCAAGTTGTCAAGGTCGAAACTGCTACCTTCTGCGCCACTCCAAGCCCAGATAATCCCAGGTTCAGAACGGGGAGCCACGGTCAACCTGGTGTTTCCGCTTTCGCCGATGAAGTCCTCCGGGTCGATTTCGCAAGCGGTGCCAATCCCTAGGGCCATAACACTCGATGTGCATCTGCCGTCCTGGTCAAAGTCCTCCTCCGGATCATAAGTAACGAACACGTCTACCAGCTCGTCCTCGACCGGGGCGAACGAACCATCCCGAACCGACACCATCACCTCGATTTCGCCCCCTGGCTGCTGCACCTGGCTCAGATCGGCCTGAATGGATATACCGGCCGGCCGAACGTTGGTGTGTGCCAGGGTTCGGGTAATAAAAGCGGCCATCTGGCCTCGGGTTACGGAAGCATCCGGTTCGAAAGTATTGGCGGTGGCCCCCTTGGTGATCCCCAGCTCGTAGATTCGGCGGGTGGCCTCATAGGCGAACGCCCCTACCTGGTCGAGGTCCCGAAACACATTGTCGTCAGGCTCTATACCGGCTATGTCGAAGTCGCCGGGAGCCGGAGGTGCGTATTGGAGGAAAGCGTCCAGGTAGGCGGCCATTTCCTGACGGGTAACCCATTGGTCGGGACGGAACTCTCTGATGGTTACCCCGTCCATGATGCCGAGCTCGACCAGCTGATTGATCGCGTTACCGGTGGTGGTAGACAGGACAGCGACATCGGCGAAGCCCTGGTCTTGCGGGACGGGCAAGTCGATACCGGCTACCACCGCCGCCCGTGACAGAAACAGCGCCATCTGCCGTCTCTTGATGGTGTCATTGGGAGAGAACGTGGTGACAGTAGTTCCCTTGGCGATCCCGTAATAGGCGAGGCAGTTCACCTCTTCCTCGAAAGTATGGTTGACCATGTCGCCGAATCCGGCCGAGCTGGTGGCCGGACCGACACAGGCGGAGTACCTGGCCGGATGGTCGGCCACCCCATCTACGGCAGCGACCGGCGAAAGGGCGGGAGGATATAGAGCCAACATGGAACCCACCAGAACCATAAGTATCAAGGCGGTCAGTCGGGCTCGGTGTCTGTTTGCCAGTGCCTTCAACCTCATTCCCTCCCGTTTTCGTTTTACCTCTTAGGACGGCTTAAAGGAATTGCCATTTTGCGTGTCTCCTGGGATGGTAGCCCGACCAGGTGGTTTTTTAACGTAACCACCGGTTGAGGGGTAATAAACGGGCGGACGAACCAATTGCCCGACCTCCCTTTACCCTCACTACAGAGACGAGATCCGATCGGAAACGCCGAAGCTCAACGGTGCTTGTCTAGTTGGGCGATTTTGTCCAGCCTGCGACGGTGGCGCTCCTCCCCCGAAAATCGGGCCGACAGGAAGGCTTGGGCCAGCTCCAGGGCGAAATCCGATTCGACCACACGACCCCCTAGACAAAGAACGTTGGCGTCATCGTGTTCGACCGACTGACGAGCCGAGTAAAGATCATGGGCCAGCGCCGCCCTCACCCCCCGCACCTTGTTGGCGGCGATGGCTGCCCCGATGCCGGACCCGCAGACCACTATCCCCCGATCGGTCTCGCCTTGTTGAACCGCTTCCGCCACGGCGATGGCCTGATCCGGATAATCGACCGGATCGGTGGAATGGGTGCCCAGATCGACCACCTCGTGATCGGCTCCGAGGATGGAAGCGAGGAAGGCTTTCAGCGGAAAACCCGCATGATCGGCACCTATAGCGATTTTCAAATACTTCTCCTTGGAGGGTCAACCCGAGAATACCTTCAATAACTTCTGGGGTGTGGGGCGGGGATAGAATCCGGCTCATGGCAGGTCTATCGTTTGAGCCGCGCAGCTTCCCGAGGATATTGATAACCGCCCCGCTCATGTACCGGCATCGGCTGGGAGTCCTATTGCCGACCGCCGTGGTGCTGGACCTACCCTACGCGGTGCTCTACTTCGCCCTCGCCCCCGATCCTCCCGCCATTTCTCCCCTTCCTACCAATGCCGAAATCGGAGATTTTCTGCGGGTAATGGGTCCCTGGTTGGTTATCCGCCTGCTGATAACCAGCATATTGTTCGCGGCGGTTATTCGGATGGTGGGGGAGGTCTTCCTGGGGGTCAAATCCTCCTGGAGCGAAAACACGGCGGCCTCTATCAGCCGGATGGCGTCTCTAACCGTTCTGACGGTGGTGTTCTGGGTGGGAGTAACTATGGGATCAGCCCTGTTTGTGCTGCCCGGATTGTTCCTGGTGGTGTCCTGGAGCGCCTCCTTGGGAGTGCTGATTATCGAAGGGGCGGGTCCGATGGCCGCCTTCAGACGTTCCTGGGAACTCACCTCCGGTCGCCGTCTGATCGTCTTTGTAACCCTGGTCCCGCTCACCTTCATGGTGGTGGTTACCAACATCCTGATTCTGTTGGTGCTGGGCCCCTTGGGTAACTACCTGGCCGGCGACCTCGGCGTTTTCCTGGCCTCGGAGCTGGCCTGGGTGGTGACCCAGCCTCTAATCGGCGTGCTGCTGGGGTTGCTTTATATTGATCTGCGGGTACGCCGGGATCAGCTGAACGCCAACATGCTGACCCGGGAGATGGTGGCCACCTCATTCGACCGCTAGCCGGGTAACCTCTTTGTAGAGCTAACCGGTATCCTCTGGTAGCTCTGACTCCTGAGAAGAAACATCTTGCAGAACGGTTCCTTGTCTTATGCGTATCAGCCCCACCGAGACAGCTGTAACAGTTAAATCCACCGCCCGTGATGGGGAGTCGGTCGAGATCGACCAGAGCCTGCTGGCCTCCACCCTGGAGTACATTCGTCCCGCCCTCCAATACGACGGAGGCGACCTGATCCTGGAGGGGGTGGATGAGGACGGAACCGTAAACCTGAACCTGGTGGGTGCCTGCAGCGGATGTCCGATGTCGATGATGACGTTGACGGCGGGGATCGAACGTATCCTGATCGACCGGGTGCCGGGGGTTACAGCCGTCAAAGCCCTTTGAGCCGGTAGGTTTTCGGGGGTGGCGGCCGGTTCAAGAGGTTCAATGTGGTCGAAACAGTAGGCAATCGCGCCGAACCGACTGAAAAAGACGTGGAAGATTGGGTGAATCGGGTTCGCCTGGGTGACCGACGCGCCCTGGCCCGGGCCCTGACCCTGGTGGAAAACGGCCACCCCGACGGCGGTGGCCTGGTGAAGGCGTTCGGGCGGGGCGTCGAACCCGCTTATCGGGTGGGTTTTACCGGTGCACCCGGAGTGGGTAAGAGCACCCTCATCGCCGGTTTGGTCACCCTCTTGAGAACGGAGGATTTGACGGTGGGGGTATTGGCGGTCGACCCGTCCAGCCCGATCACCGCCGGGGCCTTGTTGGGCGACCGGATTCGTTTGCAAAACCACGTTGACGATTCCGGGGTGTATGTGCGATCGGCGGCCGGGCGAGGCCACCTGGGCGGGCTCTCTTCGGCGGCACCACAGATGGCGGAGGTTTTAGCCGGGGCCGGATTCGACCTTTTGCTGATCGAAACGGTGGGAGTAGGGCAATCCGAGGTGGAGATACGGGATCAGGTGGATTCGACCGTGGTGATGCTCACGCCAGGTTGGGGAGACTCGATCCAGGTGGGCAAGGCCGGAATATTGGAAATCGGAGACATCTACGTGGTGAACAAGGCGGATCAGGCCGGCAGTGCCCAAACCCGTCTTGATCTGGAGAGGATGATCCACATGGGCCCGAATCGGTCTTGGCAACCTCCGGTTTTGGAAACCATAGCCTTGGAAAAAGAGGGTATAGAAGAGCTGTGGCAGGCCATCGGGGCGCACAGAAGGTTCCTCAAAGGCTAGGCGGTAGCGAATGTCCCAGAGGATGAAGGATATGCGCCTCTCGGCTTCAAGTCGGGAGTCGGATTGCCAGCAGGCCAAGGGTATTCTCTGGTAACCCGGATTTGAGGAGAAACCTTTGCAATACGTCTCTTACACCACCGAGGGGGCGGTGGGAATAATCGAATTGAATCGTCCCCCGGTAAACGCCCTCTCCGCCGAGGTAGCGGCCAACCTTTACGAAGCCCTGGAACAAGCCTCGGAGCCGGATATAAGGGCTGTGGTGATGACCGGACGCCCGCACTTCGCAGCCGGGGCCGACATTTCCGCCTTTCAAGCCGCCCATCGCTCCGATGATGAAGGAGTTCGGTCGGAGGAAGCGAGCCGCCTGACCGCCGTCATCCGCCAAATGGAGTTGATGGCTCAGCCGATCATTGCGGCCGTGTTCGGATACGCATTGGGAGGAGGTTTGGAGTTGGCGATGGGTGCCGACTTTCGATACCTGGCCGAAGATGCCCGAGTGGGCCAACCCGAAAGCCGTCTGGGCATCATCCCTGGAGCAGGGGGAACCCAGCGCCTTACCCGATTGGTGGGGTTCAATCGGGGACGGGAGATCATCTACTCCGGACGTCATCTGGAGGCCCAGGAAGCCCTGGCGATCGGTCTGGCGGATAAGGTTTTTCCAGCCAAGGATCTGCTGGATGCCGCACTGGCCGATGCCGCCGCCTATGCAAAAGGGCCTTCGGTGGCGCTGGGAATGGCCAAGCGGGCCATCAACGAAGGCTGGGGTAGGCCGATAGAAGAGGGCATAGCAATCGAAGCGGACGCCTTTGACATCTCTTTCCGCAGCGACGACGCCAAAGAAGGGGTGGCCGCCTTCCTGGAGAAACGCAAACCGGATTTCAAGGGCAGCTAAGTTGACGCTCCTGCTTAGGTTGGTAGGGGCCGGGGTGGTGCTCCTGGCGGTAGTGGCGTGCGGAGGAGAAGAAAATCCCCACGGCTATGACGGCGTAATCGACTGCGATGAACCGGTCTGGACCTGGGAAACCGAATACGACCGAACCTACGAGGCAGAGCTAACCCCCTACGAAGCCATGGTCGATTTCGCCAGGGCATACGAGGATCAGAACCCTTTCGTTCACGTTGAGAGCTCTCGGACCGCCACGGTAGTGATCGAAGGGAAGGAGGTGGTCTTCGTAAGGGTCTTGGAATTACCTACAGAAACATTCGCAGCAGTAGAAGCCCACGGCTGCACCGGCTTTGAAACCTAAACCCTCCGGTAACGAATAGAGATTATGGATGGGTGCATCGACAACCCGGCCTGGCCGGGCGGTATAAGGTAGGTGGTGCGGATAATCAGGTTTAGAGGGCCGGAGGGCTTATGGCAGCGGTGATCATCACCGGAGCAGGGTCAGGAATCGGAAGGGCAACCGCTCGCGTGTTCGCTAGGAAGGGCTGGTCCGTGCTGTGTGCTGATCTGGTGGCGGACGCTGCCCAGAAAACAGCCGCTTCTATAGGCGATCAGGCCCGTTCCTTTGTTCTCGACGTCCTAGATGAGGACGGTTGCGATCGGGCTGTTGCGGCGGCGGTCGAACTCGGGGAGCTATCGGCCGTGGTTACCTGTGCGGGCGCGAACGGACGCGCCCGGGCCGATGAAATGTCCCGCGATATGTTCGAACACATCATGGGCGTAAACGTCACCGGTAGCTTTCTGATCGCCAGGGCAGCCGGGCGGGTCATGATCGAACAGGGAACCAGAGGAGCGGTGACACTCATCAGTTCGATCAACGGGGTCCACGCCCTCGCCGGACAGGCCGCCTACGCCACCTCCAAGGGGGCGGTACTCATGCTCGCCAAGGTGCTGGCGGTCGACTGGGGGCCCTTCGGGATTCGGGTTAACTCCATAGGCCCGGGCCTTACCGACACCCCGATGGCGGCAGGCATGCTCGCCGATGAGAAGAAGATGCGCTGGGCCATGGACAGAATACCCTTGAAACGGGTAGCGGATCCGGAGGACATCGGAGAGGTGATCCACTTCCTCTCCTCGGACTCCGCCCGCCACGTCACCGGGGTCTTCGTGCCGGTGGACGGCGGTTGGTTGACCGGTGCTTGACGCCGGACTGGTTGAGCAGGTTCGTCCGGCGGAGGGGGCCGATCCTCTGCTGGAGGTGAGCAACCTCAAGACCGTGTTCAAGACCGACGAGGGGACGGTCGTGGCGGTGGATGATGTCTCCTTCGAGGTAGGCACCGGTGAGGTGTTCTCCATAGTCGGTGAATCCGGGTCGGGTAAGTCGGTCACCGCTTTATCCCTTATGGGGCTGATCGGGGGAGGTCGCGGCGAAATAGCCGAGGGCCGTATCCTGTTCCAGGGCCGTGATCTGATCGCGGAGGGCGAGCGCCGCTGGCGTCACCTACGAGGCCGGGAGATGTCGATGATCTTCCAAGACCCCATGACCTCGTTGAATCCGGTTTATACGGTGGGAGATCAGGTGGCCGAGGTAGTTCGGATCCACCAGGACTGCACCCGCGCCGCGGCCATGGAATCGGCCATCGAGATGCTGGCTCGGGTGGGGATTCCCAATCCCCGCCGCCGGGCGCACGAATATCCACACCAGTTCTCCGGAGGAATGAGGCAGCGGGCCATGATCGCCATGGCCATGATCGGGCAACCCCGACTTCTGATCGCCGACGAACCCACTACCGCCCTCGACGTCACGATCCAGGCCCAGATTCTCGAATTGCTGGCGGATATCCGCAAGGACTACGGAACCTCGATCATCCTCATAACCCATGACCTGGGGGTGGTGGCCGGGTTCAGCGACCGGGTAATGGTTATGTACGGGGGGCGGGTTCACGAGGTGGGTCCAACCCGAGATATCTACTACCACAGCAGGGGGCCATACACCTGGGGATTGCTGGATACCATCCCTCGATTGGATCGTGATCCGGGTCTTGATCTGAAGCCCATCGAAGGTAGCGCCCCCTCTCTTATCACGCCGCCACCCGGCTGCCGCTTCGAGCCCCGCTGCCCCTACGCCCAGGAAATCTGCCGCACTACCCGTCCCCCGCTCATCGGCAACCGGCCCGACCGCCACCTGACCTCCTGCCACTTCGCCGGAGAGGAGGATTGGCCGGATCGCCGTGAAACCTCAACGAGTTCCGAGACGACGGTTCGGATCGGTAGGAAGCCGGGTTCCGAGGTTCTGCTGGAGATTGACGATCTGGTCAAGCACATTCCCATTACGGGCGGGATGGTTTTCAACCGTCGGGTCGGCTATGTGAAGGCGGTGGACGGGGTTTCGTTGACCATCAACAAGGGCGAAACCTTCGGTTTGGTGGGCGAATCGGGCTGTGGCAAGACAACCATGGGCCGCCTGATTATGCGGCTGCTTGCGCCCACCGGCGGTCGAATCCGGTATGCAGGCCATGACGTCCTGCGGCTCAAAGGCGGTGACCTGCGTTCCTACCGCCGAAAAGTGCAGATGGTCTATCAAGATCCGTATGCCTCGCTGAACCCGCGGATGCGCCTCCGTGACATCATTGCCGAACCGCTGCGGATTCACAACGAGGATACCCGGGCCGGGATCAGGAGACGCGTCCAGTATCTTCTGGAAGTGGTAGGCCTCGACCTCTCCTACGGGTCGAGGTACCCGCACGAACTATCGGGCGGCCAACGTCAACGAATCGGAATCGCCCGTGCACTGGCCCTCCGCCCCGAGTTGCTGATCCTCGACGAGCCGGTATCCGCGCTGGACGTTTCTATCCAGGCCCAGATTCTCAACCTGCTGTCCAACCTCCAGAAGGAGTTCGACCTCACCTACCTGATCATCGCCCACGACCTGGCCGTGGTTCGCCACCTTTCCCAGCGCATCGGGGTGATGTATCTCGGTCGGATAGTGGAGATGGGCGATCGGGAAGAGGTGTACACCCGCCCCACCCATCCCTACTCCCAGGCCCTTTTGTCGGCGATCCCGATACCTGATCCCGATCGGGAGAAGGGTCGGATTTTGAGGCGCTTGGCCGGAGATCCGCCCTCACCGTCCGAGCCGCCCCCGGGTTGTACGTTCCATCCGAGGTGCTGGAAGGCCGAAGCCCGCTGCACCGCCGAGATCCCGGGTTTGGAGGAACGCACTGTCAACGGCTCCTTGTCCGCCTGCCACTTCGCCGACCTACTCGATTCGGAGGCGACTCACAAATGAGGCAGGTTCCGGTAGGCGGCACCGGTTCGTCCGTCGGGGCGATAGGGCTCGGCACCAACAATTTCGGTTGGCGTCTGGATGCGGCAGAGGTAGGGCAACTCATCGACGAATGCGAAGAGCTCGGTGTCGATTTCCTCGATACGGCCGACGTATACGGTGAAGGTCAATCCGAGGAATACATCGGTCGGGCTCTAGAAGGTCGCCGTGAGCGGTTTTTTATAGCCACCAAGGTGGGGCTGCCCTGGGAAGACGGCTCCCGCCCCGGGGGTCTGTCTCCCGACTACATAATCAACTCCGTGCACGGAAGCCTACGCCGCCTCCGCACCGACTATGTGGACCTCTTGCAACTCCACGCCCCGGACGACACCACCCCTATGGAGGATACCTACGAGGCTCTGAACTCGCTGGTTGAGGAAGGGTCGGTGCGGTTCATCGGTTGCTCCAACTTCATGGCCTGGGAAATGGTGGAATGGATTCTGGCCGCCAAGGCGCAAGGGTGGCCATGGTTCTCGACAGTCCAGTGCGAATTTTCGATGTTGACCAGGGACGCCGAAACCGAGATGTTGCCCGGCTGTCGACGCCACGATGTCACGCTGATTCCATATCGCCCGCTCGCGCAGGGCTTCCTCACCGGAAAGTATCTGCAGGGGGAGGCGGTTCCGGACGACACCCGGCTCGGTTACCAGCCCGCCGCCCGAGATCTACGGCTGACGCCCTTCAACTTTCGGGCGCTCGACACCGTGCGAGAGGTGGCGGCCGAGCTGGGTTGCACTACCGGCGGGCTGGCCATTGCCTGGCTGCTCACTATGGACCAGGTAGGTCCGGTGATAGCCGGGGCTTCCCGCCTCGAACAGCTGCGGGAGAACGCCGCTGCTGCGGATATCGTGATTCCCCAGGAAGCGATGTCGAAACTGGCCGAATGCCTGCCGCCTGTTCCGGGCGGGGCAGTAGCGCCACCCCATATGCGTACCACCTCGGAGGGGTAACGGAATGGGGGTGACCAAGCTTCTCCCCGAGGCCATCCACGCCAAAGTCGGATTGGGGACCGCTCCCCTGGCCATAGAAGGCCGTCCGAATAGGCATCAGGCCGTAAAGGTGATCGAGGCAGCTATAGAGTCCGAGGTTGGTTTGATCGACACGGCGGATGCCTATTGCATCGACTCCGGCCGGGAACATGGGTATGGAGAGCGTCTGGTGGCGGAGGCCCTGCGATCCGGGTCCGACCGAAAAGGGATAGTGGTGGCTTCCAAGGTGGGTGAGTGGCGGCCGGGGGACGGTAGTTGGCAGCTGCGGGGGCATCCAAGTTACCTGAGGGAGGCTTGCGAGCGGAGCCTTAAGAACCTGGAGGTGGAAACGATCGACCTCCTCCAGCTGCACCGTCCCGACCCTGAAGTCCCCATTGAGGAGTCGGTCGGCGAGCTCCACCGTCTTCAACAGGAAGGCAAGGTCAAACATATCGGCGTCAGCAATGTCACCGCCTCCGAGCTGCAACGCGCCCTGGCGACCGCCCCGATAGCTTCGGTTCAGAACCGGCTCTCGGTGGTTGACCACTTCGACCCGAAGGTGGTTGAACTGTGCGAGGATCATGGTCTGGTTTTGATGGCCCACAGCCCGTTCGGAGGCCCGGGTCGGGCAAATCACATCGGTCGGCATCCCGGTCTTCGGAAAGTGGCGAAGACGCTTGGTGCCAACCCGTTTCAGGTGGCGATTGCCTGGATGCTCCGGCTTTCTCCCACAGTGTTACCTATTCCGGGTACTACGAAACCACACCGAGTAGGGGAAAATATGCGAGCGGTTGAACTCGACCTTATGAACGAAGAGGTTTGGGAACCCTTAGCCAGGTAGGTTGCGGCCGCCGCCGGTTGCGCCATACCAATCGATGATGCGTCCGATTCCGCCCTCAAGGTCGGATACGCTCGACACCAGGGAAATCCGCAGATAGCTGGAAGCTACTTGACCGTAGGCAGTTCCGAAGGTGGTCGAAACGTTCCAGTTGACCAGATCCAGCGACGCCTGCTTCGAGTCCACTCCCTCCGCCAAGGGAACCATTAGGAAATAGCCGCCCCCGGGCACGTCCACCTCGATCCCTCCCTCCTTGAACAGCCTGACCGCCAGGTCGCGGCGGTGCTGGTAGCTACGCCTCATCTCGCCCACGATGTCCTGCGGTCCGGTGATGGCGGCTTCCGCGGCGGCCTGGGTCATGGTCGGCAGACAGGTGACCAGCGGCTCCTGGATTCGGCTCAAGGTGGGTGCCAGCCACTTGGGTGCCACCACGTAACCGATCCTCCAACCGGTCATGGAGTAGGTCTTCGAGAACGAATAGAGGCCGAGGACGTTTTCGGGGTCTTTGCCAAAGGCGTTGGCCGGCGATCGACCGTCGAAGATGATCTCGTCGTAGACCTCGTCGGAGAGTAAGGGGAGATCATGGCGGGCCGCCACTTCGACAAAGGCATCCACCAGCCCATCGCTGAAAACCGAGCCGCTGGGATTGGCCGGGGTGTTGATTATGAGGAGTCCGGTTCGGTCGGTGATCATCGATTCAACCTGGGCCGGGTCGGGCATAAACCCGTTCGCCGGGTCGAGGGGATAGGGCGTCGGGATCGCCCCGTGCAGACGGGTAAGCATCTCGAAGTGCGGCCAGGTGGGGTCGGGTAAAAGTATCTCATACCCTGGTTTAACCAGAGTGGACATAATGAGCGAGACGCCCTGGATTCCCCCCTGGGTGATAATGATTTGGTCAGGAGTGACATCGAAGCCGTTCACCCGGCGAAGCTTGTCGGCAATCGCCGCCCGCAGGGTTCCAACGCCGCTCGTGTCCGTATAGCCGGAGCCGGCCCGGGCCGAAGCAACCGCCGCTTCCACCACATGCGCCGGGGTGGGGAAATCGGACTCGCCGATCTCCAGATGGAATATATCGTCTCGGCCCGCAATCAGGTCGAAGATCACACGAATCCCCGACATAGGAACGGATTCGGCCCAGTCGGATACCTTTGGCATTAGGTGCTACCTCTCTAGGGGGGTGTTTTCATGCTAGTTGCTCTGCGCCGGGGCAAAATGTCGGAAAGGGATTTATGCAGTCCACTGTTAATCCCCGTGATACCACTGAGAGAGGCTTCTGTTACCTACCTGAGGCCCGATAGAGAGCGATCAGGCCTTCATTGTTGGCGAGGGTATTGATCTGGTCTCGGATGTTGTGGTCTTTCAGGTCTAGACGAAGCAGTCGTCCATCTATCCGGTCCAGAATCTCGATTCTCCCGAAGCGGTGTCCGTGTTCTTGGGCGTATAGGGCGAGCCCTTTGGCCTTTGCTACCGAGTCGGCTAGATGGGTTCCGTGGGGATCCAGGATGTCGACAACTATGCGGTCATCGTCTTGTCGGAAGAAAAGGAAATCGGGATAGACCGGCTGGTGTTCCCCATTTCTTCGTTGGTAGGGGAGGGTGAACGACCAGCTCTTGCGGGCGGGGTTGCGGAGCCAACCAAGACAGCCGGGGATTTCTGCTTTTAGTACAGCCTCTTCCAGGTTATTGAAGTGGTCGGAGAAGGTCCAGCCCTCGTCAACGTAAACGTGTCTTCCCCAGCCTGAGGCTTCGGCGGAACATTTCCACACCACCCGCTCCGGGTACCTGATTGTTATCAGAGCCGGCTGATCGGACGAGCCGGTTATTTCGTGGTATACGGAGCGGCGACTCTCCGGCAGGCCGTCGATTTGTTCCCAATACTCGCTTAGCCATTGCCCAACCCGATCCCGAGCCAGGTTCTCTACTCCTTCTATGACCTCTGGGGCAAAGAGCAGCACGGCCACTTCAATCTTGGCGTGAGCGATCTGCTCCACATCGTCAATGCCCTCCACCGCACGTTGCCAGAATTCGTGATGGAGACCTTCTGCGATCTTGCGGCCCGCCTCGACGAATAGGTCGTTGATATTTTCGGACGAGGCCTCCACCTCCTGCACGGTGGTGTTGACAAACCTCTGTTCTATCAGGTCAAAGACAAGGGTGCCGAAGGTGACCAGTGACTTTTCGCGTACCTTATCCTGGAAGGTCTGATCTTGGCGCTTTTCTTCCAGCTTCGACTGAAGGAATGCGCAGATCTCAGATTTGGCAGATGAGACGGCGTACTGATCAATACCGTCGACGCCCAGCGCTCGGGCCAGGCTCATCAGGCGGCGAACCTGTTTAGCCTTTCTGTGGGTAGGAACCGTGTAGGAGGGTAACTTGGAGAGCGCCTCGAAGATAGCCGCCTTATCGTCTGCACGATGTAACGTCACCGCCTCGCCGGATTGTTCGACCTCGACCGGAGGTACGTACTCGTGGTCGGAGTCGGTTAGGCGCTCAACCACCGATTGCACACCTTGGGCGTCGTAATGGGGAAGGAACAGCGACACCCCGTTGAGGCTTTCGTCCTGGTTGATCCGCCTGGCGAGCGGGGTTCGAACCATCCTGCCGATCAGCTGGGCTATGTAGGTGGCGTCCTTGGCCCGGCGGTAGGACATCATCGTCTCGGCCCGGGGGCAGTCCCAGCCGGTGGATAGGGCCGTCTTGAAGAACACCACCCTGACCTCGCGGTCGGCGGCGATCCGGGAGGGGGCGAGGTATTGGATCACGCGGCCATCCAAATCAAGGTGGCTGGCCTCGTCGAAGGAATGGCGGAACGCCTGGTTCGGCAAGGCGGCGGAAAGTTCCTCGTTGATCGCCTGGATCGCCTGGTTCAGGTCGGTGCGCGTTCCAGGCTTACCCTTCGGCGCGTTTTCCACTTGGACAATGAAGAGAGGCACCACCGGTCGCTCGCCCTGCTCGGCGCAGTATGTCGCCCAGCGCTCGGTGTAGTCCTTCCAGTGGCGGGTCGCCGCCCGCAACAGCGTGATGTCGATCTGCTGGTCGTCGGCGCTGTGGTGGAGCACGATCCGCTCCTTCAGCAGGCCGGACTCACGAACCTCGGCCGGCTCGACGTGTACCGGATGAACGGTGCGGGATCCGGCTACCAGATCGTTGAACCGTTTAGGGGTGGCCGAAATGCCCAGCACCAGCGGCGAGGCTCGCATCTCGTCGGTGCCCTTAAGGAACCTTTGGATAATCGTTTCCGCGTTTTTCTCGTCACCTTTGGTTCGCATACCGCGATGGGCCTCGTCGATGATCACCACAAAGCGAGCACCCATCCGTTCGATGGTGTTGTCTAACGTCTGCCAGATCGTCCACCATTTTTTGTCCCCCAATGTGGTGAGCAGCTTGTCCCGGCCCAGCTTCTGCGTGTTCAGAAAGTAGAGTCGGCCCGGGCTCAGCACCTCTTGATTGAAGGACGACTCTATGACCTCCATATCCATCGGGGTCAGAACATCGGAGGTGTTGAGCATCTTGTTGTAGGTCTGGAGGTTCAGTTCGGGCAGGTCGGTGATCCAAAGAAATATGGCTTGGTCATCCGGGCCTTGCTGATGGTCGCCCTGGAGAATCCGCTCTAGGAGACGGGTGGCGATGACCGTCTTGCCTGCGCCGGTCGGTGCCGAAAGAACCACCGCCTGGGGAGAGTTTGGGCCTGCGATCGAGGCGGCTTGACGGACCCTGGTGGTCAGGTCTTCCACCGCCGCCTGCTGGAAATCCTTGAGGACCAGCCGCATCAGCCCAGCACCCCCGACCGTTGACGGTGAAGTTGCGCGAGTAATCCCAGTAGAGCCTCCGGACCTGCAAGTGCTCGGGTAGGGCCTGGCACATCTCAATGAAACCGGCCTCCGAGTTGGTGACCAGCCACACATGGGTAACAGACGGGCGTGACTCAAGTTCCTTGGTGAACTGGGCCAGATGCTGCTCGTCAAACAGAACTCCGTAGGTGGAGCCATCCGGCAGGGACCAGGGTGCGTCACCGTCCCACTCCTCGAACTCTCCAACCGATCCGGACGCCATCCACAGAATCGGGACCACCGCGTTGAAATGTCGGCCCAGCTCCACCAGGTCAGGATCCAGATAGTCGAGACGGAGGAACTCGACATTCTCTTCGAATCCGTCTTCGTAGTTGTGGTCGGAGAGGTATCGGTCGGGGTACTTACCGGAGGGACTTGTGCCATCCGACCGAATTCCCTTTATCGCGGTCTCGCACCTCGGCTTGGTAACGGCCTCAAAGATGCCCTTCGCCTCGAACTCGGCATCTCCCTTGAACACCCCCCTTTGAGTCCCGGCCAGCGATTTAGCATCCCTGTCGTTTACCTCGTTGTTAGTGACCAAAACACATTGACGCCGACCGCCGTCCTGGGCGTTCAGTAGTGCGGTAGCGTGGAGGGTGGTGCCGGAACCCGCGAAGAAGTCAAGAATTACCGCGTCGGGTTTGGAGACCACCAGTGCATCCAGCGTATCGCGTACCGCGTAAAGGGATTTCGGAAAATCGAATTGACGTCCCCCCAAAAGTTCTCCTAAGAGTTTGGTACCGCCTGTACCGGCGTCATGGCGGGATCGATGCCACATGGTCTTTATACGACGGTCCCGAGCACCCACATATCTAACAGAGAGCACACCCGTGTCTTCATTTCGACTCACCACTTCCAGCAAACCGGCTTCGAGCTGGTCCTGTAATTTGGCAGAGAGATAAGAAATCGCCCAGGTGCGCCGTTCGGGGTCGAACTTCCCTAACCGGGCCAGGCCACGGTGGGCAAGATCAAGTAACTTCTCGCGCCCTAGGCCCCAATTACCCAAGGATTTATCCTTACGGATAGGCCAAGCCACCGGAAATCCTCCAATGGTTAGGTCAACCTCTGGAGTGAGGAAGTTGTACTCCGAAGGGTCAAGTAGTCCTTGTTCACCCCTTTCCTTGAGGCTCTCCCCCACATCTACGATTCGGCCCTTCTTCGGGTCGATGGCAATCGGATACACCATATTCGGACGGTCGGAAGGAAGAGCATTAGTTCCACCTCGAAGTAAGGACTTCCATCCAGGTGCTTGCTTTTCGCCTGCAGTATCACCGCCGAACGTAAACAAATCATCTGGCCTTGACTCAACCCCTGCCTCGCCGAAAAAGACAAAGTGGGCATATTCCTCAACACGCGAAAAGCGCGGCTGGGTCACGCCTTTCGGGTTGTTCATAATCGTCACCATCTGGTGGTAGGCATCCGGGAACATCTCATCAAGCAGAACGCCCAAATGGTGCACTTCATGCTCGTCGATCGTTACCACCAGCACCCCGTCCGGCTTCAATAGGTGCCTGGCTAAGCGGAGGCGTTTTTCCATAAACGACAGCCACTTGGAATGGCGGTAGCGATCATTTTCGTCTACGAAGCGGTTGTTGTACTTCCACGACTTGTCGCCGGTGTTGTACGGAGGGTCGATATAGATGCAATCCACCTTCCCGGCATAGGCGTATGTCAGCACCTGCAGGGCATGAAAGTTCTCGCCGTTGATGACCACATGGGCGGGCTTTTCCGGACCTCCCCTCCTCACGTTCCCCACCGGGGTCAGGCCGCAGAAGACCTGTTCGTGGAACTGCTTCACCACCAAAAGGTCCTTGACGGGAATCTTGGCTTCCGGCCCGTCGGTTCCCCTCGGGATGACCGTGGCCACACCGTCCTCGACCTTCAAGACCCGAAATTGGGACAGGTCATCGGGAGTAGTGCGGTTCTGGACGATTTGCCCCGACCGAACCGGATAACCGAACACCGAAACCGTCTCCGGAATGTGCTCCTCGAAGACCAACCCGAACTGCTTGGTCTTCTTCAGTTCCTTAACCTCTGAGGCGACCTGCTCCCGTAGCGACGGGTCTTCAATCTGGTCAATCAGGTCTTCTATCTTCGCCATCTAATTCCGCTGTTCAGTAATCTTCGTCCGACTCATCCTCGGCCAGGCCGCAGGGTTGGTCTAGGGGGTGATCCCATATTTCGGGGGAGGACACTGCCGTAATCCCTACGTAGTAGGTCCATAACAGGCCGCCCACTCCGCCAAGGGGGCCGTCTACGTAGAGCTCGTAACTGCAACGCATGCCTTTATCGGGTCGATCGGGGTCGTATCTGCGATAGTCTATGCACCGGTTGAGGTCGTCCCAATCCGGCCCCTCCTCCCAGCCTTTGAGGCGCATCTTATGGCGGCTATCGGGAGGGTTCTTGTGATCCACGGCTTGCACGGCGTAGTCCAGAATCAGCCGACGGGCCTCGTCGACCGTCTCGACTATCACCGGGACGGCGGCCTCGATCAAACATCCGGTCTGGCTTTCTATCTCCACCGTATAGGCCAAACCGGCGCGGTGTTTAACCCACCGGATTGCTTCCGCCCAGGCTTCTTTCCTGGTATTAAACACAGGGCTATAGGTTGAGAGAGGCTGTCCGTCAAGGGTAGGTCGATAGCCCTCTTCGGTCCGCTCGGCACCGGGAGTCGGTAGGTTTTCAAGAGTTATTTCCCTGGATTCGTTATCCCACTTTGTAACCATGCCGGAACCCTAACGGGAGTATGGGACAGAAACCTTTGGGATCTTCCGGCGGGGACGACATTTCTCGGGAAGGCTCGGCCCAACGTTGAGCGTACAAGCTCTGTGGAAGGTGGTTACTATTCCAGGCTATGTCGGGGAGGGCTAACTGCGGGTCCGATGATTCGCCCAACGGTCTGCACCCTCCCTAGACCTGGGCTAGGGTTAAATGACCGGCCGATACCTGGAAGGAGGTAGGTCTGACATGAAATACGTTCAGAATCCCAGCAGGAGGCTTCGGAGCGTGATCGCTCTGGTAGCGGTTTTGGCGCTGGTGGCGGCGGCATGCGGCGAGGACGACCCGGCACCGACCCCCACAACCGAAGCCATGATGGAAGAGGCAACCACCACCACTACCGAAGCCATGATGGAAGAAACCACTACCACTACCGAAGCCATGATGGAAGAGGATGAGCATGAGCATGAGGATGAAGACGAACATGCTCATGAAGACGAGGATGAACATGCCCATGAGGATGAGCATGAGGACGAGCACGAGGATGTGGAGCTGGTGGTGGCCATCGGACAAGACATCACCGTTCGCGACCAGCGCCTTCCTGGAAACTCTGCGGCGGCCTTTTCTGCTAACCGTCACATCACCGAGAGCCTGACCTTCTTCAACGCCAACGGTTCCGAGCTGATGCCGGTATTGGCTACGAGTTGGGAACAGGTCGAACCCACCCGGTGGCGTTTCCACCTGCGCGAAGGTGTCCATTTCCACAACGGAAACGACTTCAACGCCGACACCGCCGTTTATAGCTTCGAGAAGTCTCTCGATCCCGACTTCTCTACCTGGTACGGCTTCGTGATCAACCCGGTCATAGCCGGCGTGGAGAAGGTGGACGACTACACGATCGACGTAATAACCAACGCAGCGACGCCGCTACTCCCCAATATGCTGGCCGTGGTCGACATGGTCGATCCCGCCTACGATGTCGGAGAGCAGCAAAACATTGCTCCGGTCGGCACCGGGCCTTACATGTTCAACGAGTTCGTACCTCTGTCGCAATATGTGATGGACCGCAACGAAGACTACTGGGGTGGACATGAGGCATACAGCCGGATCACCTGGCGGATCATTCCGGAGCAGGCGACCCGCGTTCAAGCTCTGCTCAGCGGCGAGGTTTCGGCGATCAACGCCATCTCAACCGAGAACATCGCCCAGATCGAAGGGGCCGGAGGCTTCACCATCGCCGGTTCGCCGACGACTCGGCTGATTATGATCGCCCTGCGTAATGATCGGGCACCTCTCGACAACCCACTGGTTCGCCAGGCCATGAATTACGCGGTCGACAAGGCAACCATCGTCGAGGCGCTACTACCCGGTATCGCGGTACCTGCCAACGGGATTCTCACTTCCAATATCCCGGGTGCAAATGCCGCGTCAGATCCCTTGGGTCCCTGGCCCTACGATCCGGACCAGGCCCGGGCACTGCTGGCCGAAGCGGGATACAACGGCGAGCCGATCACCATCGCCATCGGTGCCGGGCGTTACCCGAGCGACGATTTGGTCGGGCAGGCCGTGGTGGCCCAGCTTGTAGAGGCCGGGCTTAACATCCAGCTCGAGGCGATCGACTACTCGACCATGCAGGCCGAGCTCTCCAACCGGGAGACAGCCGCCTATGACGGCTGGCTCCAGGGATGGGGATCGTTCTACCTGTCGCCGACCTACGAGCTCGAAGCCTTTTTCGGAGGTCCGGACGGGGCACTGCCTTTGTTCTATGACAACCCCGACTACCAGACGGCGATCGAGGCCGCCATCAACGCCGAGAGCCTTGACCAGATGGTCGATCCGGCCAGGACCGCAGAGCGGATTGCCTGGGAGGATGCGGGCGGTATCTTCTTGTATTTCCCGGTGGAGAACCTGGCGACCGTAGATTCGATGGAGGGCTTCTCAGCCCGATTTGACGAGTTCTTCTACTTCTCCGGAACTCATCTGCACTAATCAAACTTTCTGAAAGTAGCGGGAGGAGGCTAGGCCTTCTTCCGCTACTTTATGGCTATATGACCGATCGGAGCCCCGGTTGACCCTTCGCTATCTTCTACGAAGGTTGCTTCAGGCTCTGATCATCGTTGTCCTGGTCACGGTGGTCGTGTTCGCCCTCGTGAACGTGGTGCCCGGAGACCCGGCGTTCCTGATCCTTGGAGACGGTGCCACACCTGAGGCGGTAGCCGCCCTCCGTACCCAAATGGGGCTGGACGAACCCCTTTGGATCCAATACTTCGAGTACATGAGCGGCATCCTCCAGGGCGATTTCGGCACGTCCGTGGCAGCTCGTCTGCCCGTGTGGGATGTGATCAGGCCGACCCTGGTTCCTACCGCCATCCTGATCGGCGCTGCGGTGGGCTTGGCGATCGTGGTGGGCATTCCGCTGGGCATTCTCGCCGGGATTAGGCGGGGGACGGCGATTGACCGGGGCGCTCTGGTGGTCGCCCTGGCCGGACAGTCGATCCCCGCCTTCTGGCTGGGGCTGATCCTGATCTCGGTGGTGGCCTTCCGTATGGGCCTCCTCCCTACCTCCGGTTACGGCACCCCCCGGCACCTGATTCTTCCGGCCGTCGCCCTGGCCCCAACGGCCATGGGCATGTTGCTGAGGGTTACCCGCATCGGGATGATCGAGTCGCTCGGCGAGGACTACATACTCACCGCCAGGGCCAAAGGGGCCAGGGCAGGTCGGGTCTACCTCAGGCATGCGCTCAAGAACGCGGCCATTCCGGTGGTGACGATTGTCGGGCTACAGATAGGTGCCCTACTCGGCGGTGCCATTATTACAGAGACGGTGTTTGCCTGGCCCGGAATCGGACGGTTGGCGGTGAACGCCTTGATAGCCCGCGATTGGCCGGTGGTGCGAACCATCGTGCTGTTCGTTGCTGTCGGCCTGGTGTTCATCAACATCGTCGTCGACCTCGTATACGCCCACCTTGACAAACGGGTTCGGTTCGGATGATCGAAACCACTACGGGCGTATCGGCTGAATCCGTAGGCCGGGCTCGAATATGGCATATCCTATGGCGGGATGGCCGGCTGGCCCTGGTGGGGGGCAGCATCATCCTCTTGGTCATCGCAGCGGCGATAATCGGCCCGCTGGTCCTGTCGGTCGACCCGCTGACCCAGGACCTGCTGGGTAGGTTGAACGGGCCGGGCTGGGTGGACGGCCAGGGTGTCCGGCATCTGATGGGCACCGACCCCTTGGGCCGGGATGTCCTGGTGCGGGTTCTGGTCGGTGCCCGCTACTCACTGGTCATCAGTGCGTCGGCGGTTTTAGGTGCAATTGTGATCGGCAGCGTGGCGGGCTTGGTGGCAGGCTACGTCGGGGGTTTCGTGGATGACCTGATAATGAGGATCGTCGATGTCCAGCTCAGCTTCCCGGTTGTCCTGCTGGCGCTGGCTCTGGTGGCGATTGTGGGGCCGAGCGCCGGAAATGTGGTGCTGGTATTCACGCTGACCGGCTGGCCGATCTTCGCGCGGACCACCAGAGCCTCCACCCTGGTTCTCAGATCCCGCGACTTCGTGGACGCGGCGGTGGGTATGGGTGCCGGATCGCCTACGGTGCTGCGCCGCCACATTCTTCCCAACGGTCTCGGACCATTGACGGTGGTGGCCACCTTTGAGCTGGCCAAGGTGCTCATATTCGAATCGTCGCTGAGCTTCCTCGGTCTAGGGGTGCAGCCGCCCACCCCCACCTGGGGAAACATGATGTCCGACGGTAGGGGTTACCTCGAGTCCGCCTGGTGGATCACCTTCTTCCCGGGGATTGTCCTGGTACTCACCGCGGCCGCCACCAACTGGCTCGGAGACGGCCTGAACGCCATTATCGATCCCAAGCAACGCCGGCGGCGATGACCCGACCGTCTCGGGTAGGGTTGAGCGACCCCGGCCGGCAGCTTCTTATGCTGGGGGATCAGGTCGGAGAGGCCGTCGAACGGGTCTTGGGATCCGGGGTTTTCCTGGCCGGATCCGAGAGTGCGGCGCTCGAAGGCGAATTCGCGGCTTGGCTGGGCCGGGACGCCGGGCTATGCGTGTCGTCAGGATCAAGCGCCTTGGAATCGATGCTCTACGCCCTCGGCGTGGGCAGCGGCGACGCGGTGGCGGTTACCTCCAACCTAGACATCTCCGCGGTGGCACCGATTGTCCGGTTGGGGGCGGAACCTGCCTGGGTAGACGTAGTGCCCGGCACGACCGGCATGAGCGTGGACGACCTGGACGCCCGCTGGGATGGCCGAATCCGGGCGATACTGCTCGTACACACCCATGGCTATCCGGCGGCTGCCCAAGCTGCGGCCCGGCTGGGGCGGGAAAAAGGGGTTCCCCTGATCGAGGACATCACCCACGCACCCGGGGCCTGGCTGGGAGGGGAGCGCGTGGGTACCTTCGGACGGGCCGCCATTATGAGCTGCGCCCCTACCAAACCTTTGGCCGCAGTCGGAAGTCTGGGGTTGATCGCAGCCGACGACACCCGGCTGATCCGTAGAGCCCGCGAGTATGCCTCATACGGTTTCGAGCTGGCCGCCTTGGAGGCGCTCCACCGCGGCCAGGCCGGGCCGCACTTCGACTACGTTACCGCCGGCATCAACGGTCTTCCTGACGAGCTTTCGGCGGCCATTGTCCGGGCGAAGCTGCCTTTAATGGATGGTTGGGCGGATCGGCGGCGGGCCAAGGCCACCCTTTACGATGATATCTTCGCCCGGGTCGGGCGGGTTCGGGCGGTGCCGGTGGGATGTCCGTCGAAGTCGGGTTCGGCACCGCGTAGCTATGTGATCCTGGCCGAGGATCGGGACGGCTTGGCGAAGGCTCTGGAGGCACGGAATATCGGCGTCTCGTATAACTATGTGCCCTCTCTACATCGTCAGCGCATCTTTGCAGCGGATGACCCGGTGGCCTTGCCTGCCACCGATCGTTTGGACGATACGATCCTCGGTCTTCCCAATGCTCCGGAAAACCGGGACGACGAAACGGAGTATGTGCTGGAAGTGCTCGAATGCTTGCTGACCCAACCTGGGGGCGGTTAGATAAGGGGCCCGGCCCGGCAAGAATCAGGGTTGGGGAGTACCGGCGAGCAGCCTTCCGGGTGTGTCTACCGTCATCGTCCGCCAACGATTTTCGTCTATCCCCACCTCGGTAAAGCGCGGGCGGAGAGTGGTCGGTAGGTGGCCCAGTCCCCAGCCACCCCATTGGCGGGTCATCATCCGGTAGCAGAGATCGTGTGAGAGCAGGATGCGGTCCCCACGACCCCGCCGCCATAGGTCGGCCACTTCCCGAATCCGGCGGGTGTCCGAGGGAAGCTGGACGAAGGCACCGTCCCGGGTGAATCCGGTCTGGAACCCGAAAGTGTCGTACTCCAACACTACGCCCCTGGCCAGAAGATCGTCCTGATAACCCGGGTCGTTTCCCGAACCATCCTGATGGCAAAGGACCAGCCGGTAGGGATCACCTCCGGCGGCGATGTAGCGTTCAACCGCGGCGATTGTGGGAGGCCGAGCTTCGGGCAGGGCACCGGAGACGACGTGGAGCCAGACGGAGGCACCGGTTCGAGACGCGGCGATCGCCGCCGCTTCGAGCACCTTGAGCTCGCACCATTCGAACTCCTCGACTCCGATCTCGCCTATGACTCCCGCCGGTGGGTCGCCGGATTCGGAAGGGGTCAGGTCCGCAACCATCCGGTCGGCCAGATCATCCAGGGATGAGGTATGAACCCAATCGGGATGGGACCGATGAACGTAGATACCTGTCGATCCGACCACGTTCACCCCGCTCTGCTTCGCAACCACCGCCAGTGCACCTCGGTCGGGGCCCAGCCCTACGGTGGTGAGGTCCACTACGGTACGGCCGTTGGCGGCTATGAAGGGCTGGAGTTCGTAGACCGCGTCGGCGGTGGACAGGCGGAGCAGGTTTACTCGGTGGGCGGCCGGCGCAGCTACCAACCGCCAACGATCGCCGGGATCGAACGGAAGCTGTACCTCGTTTTCTTCCGTACCGGGCCGATAGCGGCAGCCGAAATCGATGATCAGATGCTCGTGAGGCAGTACAAATCCCAGATCCTGGCGCAGGACCGGCCCGAGAACGGTCTGGGCGACCTCGGGAGGAAGGCGCGAGGACCCTCCGTTGGTCATTCTGGGCCGCCGCCCGGGGATATGCCTTGGGTGCGGGTTATCCAAAAAGCCATATCAAGCCCGTCTCCACGAATTTCTTCTCGCCTGCTCCCAAAGGGTAGTGAGGGCTTAATCGGCGGCCGCCCTCTACCGGGTCCGCTCTCGCGCCCGAAAAATCAGGGCTAGAGTTCAATGGTCGTTCCCATTACCTCGACTTCCCAAGAGACCATTCAATCGGAGGTTAACTTCATGTCGGATCGGGCCCGCATCGCTCTCTCGATATCCACCAGATCGAACGGAACCGCACCCACGCTGGCTACCTACCGTGGCTTCATGCTCGGATTCGAGGCCCTGGCCGCCGACCGCGATCTGGGAGTGCCGCTGGACTGGGTGCTGCTGGACGATCACGGTGACACCCGACAGTCGGCCCTGCTCGCCGAGACGGTGGTGGCCGACCCGAGGTTCGTCGGGGTGGTCGGTCCGATGGGCTCTTCCGAGGCTTTTGCCAATGCGCCGATCTTCAGCGCCGGTGGGCTCCTCCAGGTGAGCCCGTGTGCGTCGCATCCCGATCTGTGCCGGAAGGGCTACCAAACCTTCCACCGGCTGGTGGCCAACGAGGAGACCCAGGGAGGGGCTCTGGCCAGGCTGGCCATCAACCAACTCCAGGCCCGAAAGGTCGCAGTGGTACACGACTCGGATGCCTTCGGTGTGTCGGTGGCCGACAACTTCTGCTCGGCGTTCGAGAGTATCGGGGGGTCGGTGTCTACCCGGGTTTCGATCAGCAAAACCGCTACCGAGTTCGAAAACCTGGCCCAGGAAGTGGCCGCGTCCGACCCGGAAACCGTCTTCTTCGGAGTGCACGCCACGGAAGGTCTTCTGGTGTCGGCGGCTATCCGGGCCACGGGTTGTTCGGTGCCTTTCCTCGGCACGGACGGGCTGAAGACGTCTTTCTTCCTCGGCGGCGGCGACCCTGGCCAGGAGGCTGTTCACACCCACACCGGTGCCGATTTTCGCCGCCTTGAGTCGGCCCGATCCTTTCGGGAGCGGTATGTGGCGGCCTATCCGGAGGACAGTACCTACAGCCCTGAGGCCTACGACAGCGTGATGATGATCGGAGAGGCACTTAAACAAGCCGGTTCGGTATCTCGGCCGCAGGTTCTGGAAGCCTTCGCCGACCTCACCCCCTACCAGGGTATTACCGGTACGGTGTCATTTGACGAGGTCGGGGAACGGGTGGACGCTCCCGTCAGCTGGTACCGGGTGGCCAGGCAGGACGGGGAGAGGGTTATGAACTATCAAGGGGTGGTGGTCTGAGGACTACCTAGCCCTTTAACAAGTCGGAGAAAGGCGGATCATGGCTTCAAAGAGCACCAAGGTTATCGAGGTGGTAGACGCCGACGGCGTGGTAGCGAAGATTCCTATCGGGACCGCGATCGGCGACAACGGCGGCCCGGGCTTGGCGGTGATCGGGGGGGTTCACGGGACCGAATATGCGGCTCAGGAAGGGACTGTGGAGTTCTGGAACGAGATTGACGCTTCCAAGCTGCGCGGATCGGTTCGGGTGGTGCTGTGCGCCGACACCTTGGCTCTCGAAGGCCACAGCGCCTACGTGAATCCGGTGGACGGCAAGAACCTCAACCGGGTCTGGCCGGGTGATCCGAACGGGACCATCACCGACCGGATCGCCCATGCCATCACCACCCAGGTCATCTCTCATTCGGACGTGGTGATCGACGTCCACGGTGGAGAATGGGACGAGGACATCGGCTGTTTCATCATCACCCACGCAGTGGGAGACGAGGACCTGGACCGGCGTACCCTCGAGCTGTCGATGGCCCTCGGCTTCACCTTCGTCGAGGTTACCGATGCCAACGGCCCGATCCTCGGCGTGGGGACCGGATCCGGCGAGGCGATGAAAGGTGGTAGGCCTGCCCTGACCCTGGAAGCCGGAGGGGTAGCCCGCCGGGAGCGCCGCTACATAGACGCCCACAAATATGCCCTCCGTAATGCCCTGCACCATATGGGGATTCTCGATGGCGACCCGATCATGTGGGACGGAGAACCGATCCTTCTGGACCATGGGATTCTCATGAAGACCACCGAGGGCGGTATTTACCAGCCTGCGGTCGAGGTCGGTCAGTGGATCGAAGAGGGAGCGGTTTTCGCCCGGGTGCTTTCCTATTCGGGTGAGGTGCTCGAAGAGATTTTGGCCCCCGAAGCCGGGACCGTGCTCGACGTGATCGTGGCTCGGGCCATCAAACCGGACGGCTTCGGGGGCAAGATAGGCGTACTCTGAGAAGGGGCGAACATGGGTGTAAGAGGACGGGTGGCGATAGTCACCGGTGGGGCCGGGGGGATCGGATTCGGAATTGCCGACCACCTCGCCGAATCCGGTGCCCGGGTGGCGATCTTCGACCGTGATCCGGAGGGCACCGCCAAAGCCGCCCAACGGCTAACGGAAACCCACGGGAGCGGCTCGGCCACCTCGGCGGTGGTTGACCTGACCGACCGCGCCGACGTGGGCCGGGCGGTTTCGAACCTCAAGGAGGCGTTCGGTTCGATCGATATCGTGGTCAACAACGCCGGCGTTATCACCCCGCCGACGGCTATCGAGGAATTGTCCGAACGGGATTGGGATTGGGTTATGAACACCAATATCCGGTCCCAATATCTCCTGTGCGGCGCGGTGGTTCCTCATATGAAGGCGGCGGGATTCGGGCGAATCGTCAACATCGCTTCGAGAAGTTGGCTGGGCGGAACCGGGTTGAGCAACTATGCGGCGTCGAAGGGTGCGGTGGTGGCCTTCACCCGTAGCCTGGCCATCGAGCTCGGACCGGCCGGAATCACCGCCAACTGCGTGTCTCCGACCCTGGTGGTAACGCCACTTTTCCTCAATACACCGGAATCCGATCAGGCGGCGGTTATGGCCCGGGTGGCCCGCCAGCCGATCGCCCGGCCCGGCACGCCCCGAGACATCGCCCAAGCCGTGAAGTTTTTCGCCGACGAGAACTCGTCCTACATCACCGGCCAGCACCTCTACGTCGGGGGCGGGGGCGACCTGGTATACAGCACCCCGTAGATGGCTTCGTGATCGTTGATTTTCGGGTCCATCCCCCTTTTAAGTCGCTAAACGGCATCCATTTCTTCCGGCCCAGACCGAGGGTGGAGGATCCGGTGAGCGGGAATCCTTTTGTCCACGGTCGAGAGACTCCCGCCTCTTTTCACGATCGATCCCTGGACACCTACCTAGCCGAGATGGAGGCGGCCGGGATTGACCATGCGGTCATCTCGGGCCAGCACGTTGACGAGAAGTGGGGCAGTTCCAGCAACGACGACGTTGCCGAGCTGGTGCGGATAGGTGAGGGCCGATTCTCCGGATTCGCCGGCCTCCAGCCGCACGCCCCCGATCTGATGGCAGAAGCCAGGCGCTCCGTTCACGATCTCGGGCTGGTAGGGATCGCGCTCACGCCTGGTTGGGCCGACCCGCCGGTGCGGGAAGACGATCAGTTGCTGATGGAACTTTATCGTTGGTGTTCGGACCAAGGTGTCCCGGTGATGGTGACCAGCTCGCACTTCATCGGGCCGGATATGCTCTATGCCCACCCGGTCTATCTGCAGCGGGTGGCGCTCCGGTTTCCCCAGCTCACGTTGATCGTGGCGCACGCTTCCTGGCCTTGGACCACGGCGGTTTGCGCCTTGGCGATGAGGTGCACCAACGTTTACCTGATGCCTGAGTTCTATATGTATCTTCCCAACATGCCGGGCAGTCGAGACTACGTGGACGCCGCCAACGGCTTCCTCAAACATCGTATGCTCTACTCGTCCTGTTATCCCTCCAACAGCCTTGCCCAGGCGCTGGAGCACTTTCGCGCCCTGGAGCTAACCGATTCGGCCCGGGAGCACCTTCTTTCCATAAATGCCGTCCGGTTGCTGGGTCTCGAAGGGTGAATAGCCCGCCGGTCGCTCTGATCACCGGGGGTGCGGGCGACATCGCGCTGGGTTCGGCTATCAGGCTGGCCGGAATCGGGATGAGGACGGTACTGGCCGACATCTCCGCCGAACGGCTCGATGCAGCTGCGGAGTCGGTACGGACCGCGGGCGGTAGCTGCGATCAGCGGGTGGTGGACCTGTCATCCCCCGAGGCCTGCGTGGCCCTGGTGGAAGAAGTATGGGACGACATAGGGCCGATCACCGCGGTACTCAACGCCGCGGCGGTGACCCATCGCGCCCTGATCCATGAGTTCACCCCGAGCATGTGGGAAAAGCTGGTGTCGGTGAACCTGTCCTCGGTGTTCTGGATCTGCCGGTCGGCCATCGGGCGGATGCTGGACGAAGGGAAGGGGGGCGTGATCGTCAACCTCGGCTCTGTTTCGGGTATCCGAGGTATTGCCGGCACCCCGGCCTACTCCGCCACCAAGGGAGGTGTGGTGGCCCTCTCCCGGGCTCTCGCTCTCGACTACGCCCGCAACGGCATCCGGGTGCACGTTCTGACCCCTCCCGCCATCGACACCCGCCTCTACCGGGCGATGTTCGCCTCCAAAGCCGACCCGGTCCGAGCGCGGGCCGAATACGAAGCCGGAGAGGCGGCAGGACGGGTACTGACCGTCGCCGAGATAGCGTCTCTGATCGAGTTCTTGGTTCGGGGGGAGGGCCCGGCCTTTTCGCCGGATCCGCTGGTTTGGTGATCGACCCCGATCCGATCCCTACTGTTCGATCCGTTGTTTCAGGGCTTTCAGGTTGCCGGACCAGATACGGGCGAAGACCAACCTGCCCACCCGGGCCCCGAACGGGCCGCCGAAGCGCAGGGGAAATCGGATCTGCTCCTGCCACCTCAGCCGGCAAAGTCCGGGTTTGGTCTCGGAGAGCTCGAAGCGGCCGGTTCCCTGGAACAGGCCGGCATGACGACCGGCTACCGTCTTCAGATACTCCACCTCGGTGATCTCGAAACGGTCGGTAGCCCGAAGCGGCCCAACCCGGGTTTCGATCAGAAGCACCACGCCCACCCCCTCCCGCTGATCGTTTACGAAGCGGATGGCATAGGCATCCTTCATCCACTCGGTATGCGAGGCGAAGTCGACCAGCTCCGACCAAATCCTTTCCGGGGAGGCTTCGATATCCACGCCGACGGTGAGGCGAACCTCCGACTGTCGCCTTATCCAGCGGCCTAAACCCCGCCCCGAATTGCTCATTGTCCTATCCGCACAGGGAGCGGGCCAAAGGCGTGGGGTTGATGGACGCTCCCCCGCCGGGCTGGTATTCCCAGTGGAGATGGGGGATATGGGCCGGTGCGTTACCCGTTGTCCCCACGATCCCCAGCGCCTCGCCTGCAGAAACCTGTAGGCCGACCTCCAGGCCGGGTGCCCAGGCGTCCAGATGGGCGTAGTAGTAAACGTCGCCGCTGTTCCCCTCCAGCGTGGCCGTTATGCCTCCCCGACCCCCGTTGAACATTCGGACGATGATCCCGTCTTCCGCGGCCACCACCGGGATCCCTCGGTCCGCCAGGATGTCCACCCCTTGATGGGTCCGGCCGCCGGAGCGAGGAGCTCCCCAGGTATCGGTGAACGAGTGGAAGCCGTCTACCGGACAGGTCGTAGCCCCGGCGGAGGGAGTGACAACCGGGGTGATAGTGGGCGTGAACGGTAGGGTGGTATCGGTGACCTGAACCGGGGTGGAAGTGGTGGTGGGAAGGGTGGTGGTGACCTCGGTAGTGGTAGTGGTGGTGGAAGGCGGGATGGTGGTGGTGGTGCTGGTGGCCAGGAAGGCGGCTCTTTCCGCTGCCTCCCGTTCCGCTGCCTCCTGGGCCAGGCGGGCGGCTTCCTCCCGGGCCAGCTCTTCGGCTCGACGCTCCTCAAGAAGGTCGTAAAGCTCCTGGCCGGCGGCGAGGCGTTCGTTCAAGGTCACCGAAAGCTCCTCCAGGCGATTCAACACCATCTGGTGCTCGGCCCGGTCTTGTTGAAGCTGATCCAGGGCCTCGTTGATCTGGGAGGTCAGCACCAGCAGGCTGTTGAAGAGGCTCTGATCCCGCTCCCGAACGTCTTCGATGTACTCCACCCGGGTGTCGATATCAGCCGGCGAGGTCAGCAGCAACAAGGCCACCAGCTCGTTGCTGGTCGGGTTGCTCATGTAGAGGTCGGCCGCCCGCTCTCGGATCAGGTTCTGGAGGGCGATCTGCTCGACGGTGTAACCGATTATCGAAGCCTCCAGCTGCTCGATCCGGTTGGCCAGATCGGCGTCGGTAGCCCAGGCGGCCTGATAATCCTCGGAAAGCTGAAACACCTCGGCCTGGATACGGGCCAGCTCGGCTTCCACCCTGGTCAGCTCCTCCTCGGTGGTCTGAGCCGGAACGGAAACACCGGCCAGTACCACCGCCAATAGCGCCAACAGCAGGACGCGGAGACGAAAAAATCCCGAAGTCATGCCGACCATTTTGCCCGAAAGGGTGGATTGTATGCGTCAATCTCGAAGGGCCAACAGCTTCTGATCACTCGATAATGATTGTCCGTTGCCTCAGTATCCGTATTCCCATCCGGCGGATCCCTTCTCGGACGATGGGGATCATCAGGGCAAACCCCACTGAATCGGTCAGGAATCCCGGGGTCAGCAAAAAGGCCCCGCCCACCAGAACCATGGCCCCGTGTACCAGGGCGGCACCAGGAAGAACGCCCGAACCAAGATCGTCTTGCAGCTGGTTCCACACCGAGAAGCCCTGCTGACGAACCATAAGGGCACCGACGACGGCGGTGAGGGCTATGAATAAAATCATCAGGGCCAAACCGATCCGGCGTTCCACATATATGAACAGCACCAGCTCCAGAATCGGGACAACCAGGAAAGCGGCCATAATTGCTCTCATAGGGCCAGCTTACTCCAGGAGGCTGCCGAAAAAGACGGCGGTGCTTGGCCCACTATTACATCCAACCGTGGTTTCTTTTCCTGCTTAGTGGCCAACCGGATATTTTTCAGCCCCCTCCTCGGTATCATTATCCGATGCCCGATCTGCGCCGACTTCCCTCCGTTGACGCGCTGGCCAGAGACCTGATCGAACAGGTAGAGGGGGTTTTGCCTACCGTCCTGGCGGTGGAGATAGCCCGGCGTAGCGTCGAGTTCGCCCGTTCCGCCGCCCGAGAGGGCCGGACTATTGACCCGGAGAAAGAGGCCCTCCTTGAAGCCGCCCGCCTGTCGAAAACCCGTCTGAAAAGGGTGATCAACGTCACCGGCGTGATCCTTCATACCAACCTGGGGCGAGCCCCTCTCCACCCCTTGGCCGCCGGGGAGGCCCGGCAGGCAGCTACCGGTTATGGGAACCTGGAGTTTGACCTGACCGAAGGCCGGCGGGGTTCCAGAGGGTTCTATCTTTCCCTGCTACTGGCCGGGCTGACCGGGGCCGAAGCTGCCTTGGTGGTGAACAACAACGCCGCCGCCCTGTTCCTGATTCTGCACACACTGGCTTCCGGAAAACCGGTGCCGGTGTCAAGGGGAGAGTTGATCGAGATCGGAGGTTCTTATCGGCTTCCTCGGCTTATGTCCGCTGCCGGGGCGCAGCTGGTGGAGGTCGGCACCACCAACCGAACCCGGCTTTCCGACTACGCCGAGGCGATATCCCACCCAACCGCCCTGTTGCTCAAGGTCCATCCCTCCAACTATCGGGTCATGGGGTTTGCTGAGGAAACCACCTTGTCGGGACTGGTCGCCCTGGGCCGAGAACACGACCTGCCGGTGGTCTATGACGTGGGGAGTGGGCTGTTGGACGCCGAGGTACCCTGGTTATCAGGCCCCCCGCCGGCTTGGGTCGGGAACGAACCCGGCGTCCGGCAAGTGCTGGCCGAGGGGGCCGACCTGGTGGCCTTCTCCGGGGACAAGCTCTGGGGAGGATGTCAGGCCGGAATCATCGTCGGTCGAGCCGACCTGGTGGACCGACTCCGATCCAATCCGGTGGCTCGGGCGGTCCGTATAAACGGACCCACCATTGCCGCCCTAACCCACACCGCCGAGCTGTACGCGGAGGGAAGAGGCCGGGAGATACCCTTCTGGGAGATGATCTCCCGGCCGGTCGAGGTGCTGACCGAACGGTTGCAACGGATCGCCGATCAGTCGGGTGTGACGGCAGAGGTTCGGATGTCGGAGGCGGTGGCCGGGGCCGGATCGGTGCCGGGGATGACCGTCCCCTCACCGGTGCTGGTGCTCGCCAACCGGGGAGAGTCGCTCTGGGCCGAGCTGGTCGGATCGGATCCGGCAGTGGTGGCCCGGCGGATGGCCGGTGATCTGCTGATCGACCTGCGGGCCGTGGCCGAAGAAGACGACGCCACCCTGGCATCCACGCTAAGCAGGTTATGCCGGTCGTAGGAACCGGCGGACACGTCGACCACGGCAAGTCCACCCTGGTACAGGCCTTGACCGGGCGCGATCCGGACCGCTGGAAGGAAGAAAAGGAACGAGGGCTCACCATCGACCTGGGGTTTGCCTGGACCACCCTCGGAAACCAGGAAGTTTCCTTCGTGGACGTGCCCGGCCATGAGCGGTTCATAAAGAACATGCTGGCCGGCAGCGGCGGGTTCGATGTGGCTTTGTTGGTGGTAGCCGCTGACGAGGGCTGGATGCCTCAGTCCGAGGAGCACCTGGCCGGATTGGACCTGCTGGATATTCGGAACGGTGTAGTGGCCTTGACCAAGATCGACCGGGCCGATCCCGATCTGATCGAGTTATCCATGCTGGAGGTGGAGGAACGCCTGGAGGGCACCTCGCTGGAAGGGAGCCCCATCATCCCGGTTTCCGCTCTGACCGGGGAGGGGCTAGACCGGCTCTGCTCCTCTCTGGCCGAGAAGGTGGCGGCAGCCAACCGCTATGACGATGCCGTCACCCGTTTATGGATCGACCGGGTCTTCCCGATCGCCGGGGCGGGAACCGTGGTCACCGGCACCCTGGTAGGGGGAACCCTACGGGTGGGCGAGGAGGTGGAAATACTCCCTGATGCCGGCAAAGGTCGGATACGGTCGCTGCAGGCTCACGAGACCGAACGCAATCAGATCGGGGCAGGAACCCGAACCGCGGTGGGGGTGGCCGGACCGGATAGGGACCGGATTGCCCGAGGGTCGATGTTGGGACGACCCGGCGAGTGGCTTACTGGCCGCCGCCGCCTGGTGGTTTATCGGACGGCGCGCTACGTTAAGCGTCCCCTATCCGGTCGGGGCGCATATCAGCTACATCTGGGGAGCGGGGCCTGGCCGGTTCGGCTGGTTCCCGCCGGTGAGGTTGAGGATCAAAAGGTGGGTGTGTTGATAACCGATCATCCGCTGCCGGTCAAAATGGGCGACCGCTTTATCCTCCGGGACGTGGGTAGAAGGCTGATCGTGGCCGGGGGACAGATTCTGGACCCGGCAGCACCGAGCCGGACGGCCGAAGCCAACCGGGCGGCCAAGGCGCTGATACCGGCTTTGAACCTGAGACCGGACCGCCAAGCCACCGCCCTGCTCGAATGGAGGGGGGCAGAGCGACCATCCGTTCTGTCGGCTCATTCGGGGGGAGGGATTCCGGAAAAAGCGGTGGGTTCCGCCGAATGGATTCTGAGTAGGAGCTACGCCCAACGCCTGATCCACCTGGCGCAGCAGGTGGTAGCGGACTTCCATCGAGAAAACCATCTTCGGCCGGGAATGCCCAAAGCCAGCCTGTCCAGCCAACTGGGGATAGGACTGGAAACCCTGGCCGCCGTCCTATCTCTTACCGACCGGCTCCGAGCGCGGGGGTCGGTGGTAGCGCAGGTCGGTTTTGGTCCCCGTCTCCACCCCTCCGAAGAAAGTGAGTGGGAACGGATCAGAACCGTTCTGGAATCAACCTATCCCACGGTGCCCAAACTGCAGGAGATCGGAGCTGAGGCCGAGCTAGTCCATGCCTTGGCAAGAGAAGGGCGCTTGATCCGGATCTCCGAGGATTTTGTCTATCTCCCCCTACAGGTCGAGGCGCTTCTCGACCGACTAAGAGAACTTTCGGACGGGTTTACGGTGGCCGACTTTCGGGACGCAACCGGCCTCACCCGCAAGTACGCGGTCCCGTTTCTGGAATGGACGGATCGGCAAGGGATAACCACTCGGCATCAAAACGAACGCACCTTCACCGGCGATGCCGAGGGAAGCGTCAGTTGATGAGCATGATCTCTTTGCGCTCGGCCTCGGTAAACCCGCCCCAGATCCCGAATGGTTCTCGGATTTCCAGGGCATATTCCAGGCATTCCTGCTTGACCGAACAGGCGTTACATACCGCCCGGGCCTTGATCTCCCGGCGCTCGCGCTCGTCCTTCCGCTCGAACTTGCTCGGTGGAAAGAAGAGATGCGAATAGTTATTCCGACATCGGGCGTGGAGATGCCATGAATCGTCGTAGTCCATGCGATGGACCGCCTTCCCTACTCCGCTAAGTTGTCTGTTTGGTTAACGTACCGCAAAAACCGGTGGCGAGAAGGGGAGTTTTTCGCGTTCCGGTGACTTTCTTTCGCGTTCTCGGAAGTTTCCAGGTCTTTAAGCACCCACCGCCGGCGGGGCTTGACAGTTGCGGGACAGCGCCCGGACTCGCGCCGGGACCTTGTAGGCTGGGGGTGGGCACTGCTATGAAACTGAACACCGACTATCTCACGCGTTCCATCAATGCCTTGGAGTCCGCCTACAACCATCTGAGCAGGCAAACTCCGGACGAGGAAGTGGCCGATTTGTCGGGCATAGTCCTGTATGACATATTCCGAGCAGCCTGCGTGAAGGAATTTGAGATCATCCTTGAACAGTGCGGGAGCATTTTGAGAAAGCGGCTGCGGCCTTATATGGCCTCCAACCGCCAGGCAGATCGGCTGACCTTTAATAACACTTTCAGGCGATCCGCCAAGCACGGGCTTATCACGGTGGAGGCCTGTGAACGATGGCTCGGATATCGAGAAATCCGCAACGATACGGCCCATCACTATGGTGCCAATTATGCGGAAGCCGCCCTGGGGGTTCTGTCCGGGTTTATAGAAGACGCCAAACACATTGTGGAAGTCCTGGCGACGCCCTTCGATGAGTGAAGCATTGGACCTTCCCACCCGCTACCGGGAGCAGATAGAAGCCCTTTTACGCAGGCACGTCCCGGAAGTGGAAGTCTGGGCCTATGGAAGTCGGGTCAATGGACTTGGCCACGACGCCAGCGACTTGGACCTGGTTTTGAGGGGCCCTGGCCTAAAACCTATTGCTTTAGGCGAAATAGCCGATCTGGCCAAAGGTTTTGAACAATCCACTATCCCGATCCTGATTGAAGCCCGAGACTGGGCCAGACTCCCCAAAAGTTTTCAGCAAGAAATCGAACAGAACTATGTGGTGCTTCGAAAGGCCGGAGCGATTGGATAACCCTTTGCTGATAAATTGGGTTTAGAATGTAATATATAACGAAGGTTCACCAGTTTGAGGAGGTCTTGTATAATGTCACGGTTTTTTACTACCCGGTTTCTTACTATAGCAGCAATCACTTCAACGGCCGCCACTGTAGTTGCAGTGTGTATTTTGGTTTTCATTACCTTTTTATCCGATCACACCCCTTTGGCTCCTGACCAGGGGAGAGGACAGGCCTATACGATTTGGCTGGTTGATCGGGCGCTGGACCGCTATGAGGATGACGGGTTGGGGGCCACGCTTGACTACTACAACAGTCCGGCGAGCTTGGATGGCTCCTGGTATGTGTTCGTGGCCAATCAGGACGGCACCCTCATCGGACATTACGACCCTGAAGTGCGTGGTCAATCGCTCGCCGGCCCGCTCGGCACCGATGTCACCGGCTATGAGTTCGGCCGGGCGATGGTTGAGGCGAGCGAGCAAGGACGCTGGGTCAGCTACGTCTTTAACAATCCGGAGACAGGCCAACCGCAGCGCAAGCATGCCTGGGTGGTCCGCCACGACGGCTATCTGTTCGGTTCCGGCTGGTATGAACACGCCCGATACGCACCTCCGCCACCCTCCAAGACTAACGCCCCCGCCTACACGGTCTGGCTGGTTGACGAGGCGCTGGCCCGCTACGAACGCGACGGTGCCGAGGCGACCATCGAGTACTACAACTCACCTCGGGCGTTGGACGGCCGCTGGTACGTCTTCGTCCTGGAAGATCGGGACGACGGCCTGTATGCGGTCGCCAACTCCAACCGGCCCGACCTGGTGGGAACTACCTACAAACGCATCGATTCGAGCGGATACGACTACGGGGCCGCCTTCGAACAGACCGTTGACGGTGGGGCGGGCCAGTGGGTGTCGTACCTTTTCACCCATCCCGAAACCCGTGAGGATGCTCCCAAACACACCTGGATCGTGCGGCGCGACGACCTGCTTTTCGGGGCGGGCTGGTACGAAGGCATCAAGTAAAGGATCGGCTACCGACCAGATGAAAGCCAAACCTAGTCGTTGGTTCGTCTCGGCGCTCACCTGACCCCCGATTACCGCCGCAGTCACGGTGCCGATACCGAACTCCCTCCTGGGCGGAGCGCCGATACTATACGAATCATGTGCCGGAGGGTTCGGAGAAAAATAACGCCGAGGGCCATCCGGTGGAGTTGAACCGGCTCCTCTGCGAAATTGGTCCGGCTGACCGGTCGGCCATGCGCAAGGCGGCCCTCCGGCAGAAGACTCTTACCAAACCGCCCGGCAGCCTGGGCCGACTGGAGGAGGTGGCGGGACGACTGGCCGGAATCTTGGGGGTGGAGCGGCCGGTTATCCGGGGGAAGGCGGTCCTGATAGCAGGAGGCGATCACGGGGTGGTAGCTCAAGGTGTGAGCGGCTATCCCCAGGAAGTGACCCGCCAAATGCTCCTTAACATCTTGGAGGGTGGGGCGGCGATCTCCGTGCTGACCAGGTTGGGTGGCGTGCGGCGCTTGGTGGTAGACGCCGGAATAGCGGGTCGTCAACTCCCCGATCATGCCGAGCTTCGTTCGTTGAGGATCCGGCCGGGAACCGACGACATCACTCGTGGACCGGCCATGTCCACCGACGAGGCGGTGCGGTGCGTGGAGGCCGGGGCAGACTTAGCAATCGAGTTGGCCAACTCGAAGGTGGATCTAATCGCCACCGGAGAAATGGGGATCGGCAACACCACTCCATCCAGCGCCATTACCTCGGCCATTACCGGCTGCGGTCCGGTCGAAACCACCGGGCCGGGCACCGGACGCACCCCTTCGGAGCTACACCACAAGGTTTCGATGGTCAAAAAGGCGCTGGATCGCAACCGTCCCGATCCGTCAGACCCGATCGACGTTCTTGCCAAGGTAGGGGGTTTGGAAATCGGGGTTCTGGCCGGAGTGGTGCTGGGTGCGACTCGGATGCGACGAGCGGTGGTACTGGACGGTTTCATCTCCGGCGCGGCTGCACTCATCGCGCAAGGATTGTCCCCGGATTCAGGCGACTACATGATCGCCTCGCATCTGTCGGCCGAACCGGGCCATCGTCTGGTGCTGGACCGGCTTGGTTTGGACCCACTGCTGGATTTGAGGTTGCGCCTGGGAGAAGGGACCGGCGCGGTGCCGGCCATGGGCATCGTGGAGGCAGCCGCCCGGTGTCTCACCGAAATGGCCACCTTCCAGGAAGCGGGAGTTTTGGAAGGAACAGAAAAGCAGACCGGCGAATGAAATCTTTTCAGGCGGCGATGCGGTTTCTTACCATCCTTCCGGGCCCATTGCGCCCTTCTGAAAACGCCCTGTCCGATAGCCCATACTGGTTTCCGGTAGTGGGTCTCTTCATCGGCGGGATAGTCGCCCTTGTCGACGCCTCGTTTCGTCTCCTGCAGGGACTGGTGCGGTTCGGTGACCTGGGTTGGCACGAGATGGACGGTGCGGGGTTGTCTCTGCTCCTGGAAGGGGTAGTTCCCTTGGCGCTCCTGGCCGTTATCACCGGTGGGCTCCACCTGGACGGCTTCATGGACTGCTGCGACGGGTTGCTACGGGTGGAAGATCGAAAGACCCGTCTGTCCACTATGCGGGATCCACGGGTGGGGGCCTATGCGGTCATCGGGGTGGTGGTGCTCCTCTTGGCCAAGGGGACAGCTCTGGCCGCATTACCGATAGAAAGCCGATTGTGGACTATCGTCCTGATTCCCGGTCTTTCCCGTTGGGCCATCCTCCTGGTAATGAGCAGGTTTCCCTATGTGCGTGAATCCGGGATCGGAAGGCCCTTCCTCTCGGCCGGCCGAGCGAGGCCTCTTCTGATCGGTTCTGCTATCGCCTTGCCCGCCGCCCTCGCCCTGACCGGCGGTTTCGGCTTGATCCTGCTGGGCACGGCGGCCTTGACAGGATGGGCGGTAGGTAGGTGGTCGAACCGGCTTATAGGCGGCGTAACCGGCGACGTCTACGGCGCAACCTGCGAAATCAGCGAAACCGCCCTGTTTTTCGTAGCCGCCCTGATAACACTGGCCAACCCCTCGCTTCTCAGCTCCCCCCTCTTGCCTTAGCCCATCTCACCAGGGCTGCCTCAAATCCAAGGTTTGGTGTCACACCTCGTCTGATTCCTAAACCCTATCCTCTCCGGTATGGGTGCCATCATGATCCAGGGGACTGCTTCAAGTGCAGGTAAGTCGTTGTTGGTGGCCGGGCTATGCCGTCTGGGGGTGCGGCGGGGTCTGTCCGTCTCTCCTTTCAAGCCCCAGAACATGTCCAACAACGCCGCCGCCTGTCCGGATGGTGGAGAGATCGGTCGGGCGCAAGCTCTACAGGCTCGGGCAGCCGGGGTAATACCCCATCCTGACCTCAATCCGATCCTGATCAAACCGCAGTCTGATCGCACCGCTCAGCTGGTGGTAAACGGCACCCCCTACGGGCTGCTCCGTCCCGGGGATTACCTCACCGACCGGGGCGGCTTGCTGGACCTGGTGATTACCAGCTTCGACAAGCTGAAGGCGAATCACGATCTGGTGGTGGTGGAGGGTGCGGGAAGTCCGGCGGAGACCAACCTGCGCTCCCGAGACATCGCCAATATGGGCTTCGCCAGGAGAGCGGGTGTCCCGGTTTTTCTGGTCGGCGACATTGACCGTGGTGGGGTAATCGCCTCCCTGGTGGGCACCCATACGGTCCTGGAGAAGGCGGACGTGGCTCTGATCAAAGGTTTCATCATCAACAAGTTCCGAGGCGATCCCTCCATTTTCGATTCGGCCGTCAGCCTGATCGAAGAGCGCACCGGTTGGCCGTGCCGGGGAATAGTCCCGTGGATTGCTCAGGCCGGCCATCTTCCATCCGAAGATGCGGTGAGCTTCCCCGAAGCCGTAGAGTCGAGTTCCTCAGAGCCCGACTCCGTCCCCCGACTTCGGATAGCCGTGCCCCTTCTCAGCCGGATTTCCAATCATGACGATCTCGATCCTCTCATGGCAGAAGATGGGGTGGAGTGCGTGATGGTTCGCCCGGGTCGGCCGATTCCCCGAAGGGTTGACCTGATCCTCCTACTGGGCACCAAGTCCACCATCGGCGACTTGGATTTCTGTCGCGAGCAGGGATGGGATCACGACATCATCGCCCATGCCCGATCCGGCGGACACGTATTCGGGATATGCGGGGGAATGCAGATGCTGGGCTGTTCTGTGGAGGATCCGGCCGGAGTAGACGGCCCGGTCCGACAGGTTCCCGGCTTGGGACTACTTAACATCCGGACAGTGATGGGTGAGACCAAAATAGTCCGTGAATCCTCCGGTATATGCACGGTTTCCGGAGAGGAGGTGCATGGTTATGAGATACACAACGGGCGGAGCTCGGGACCCGATCTGGTTCGGCCTCTCCTGCATCTGGCTTCCGGACCCGATGGCGGACAAAGCCCGGATGGGCGAATCGGCGGGGTGCAGGTCCACGGCCTCTTCGCCAACGACCGTTATCGGCGGGCCTGGTTGACCCGTCTTGGTGCCCAATCCGACCAGTACCTGGAATACGAGACCCGGGTGGAGGCGGCCCTGGATGAGTTGGCATCCGCTCTGGAAGAGGCGATAGACGTGGAAGCCCTTTTCCAGGAAGCCCTTGAACCAACCGTTCGCCCATGAGGGAGGCAGGTCGGCCTTCGGAGCTGATCCTCATACTGGGTGGGGCTCGTTCCGGCAAGAGCGCCGCCGCCGAGCAGTTAGCCCCATCCGGTAGTCGGGTGTTGTTTGTAGCTACCGCCGAACCGCTGGATGAGGCGATGCGGCAGCGCATTCAGGCCCACCGCAGGCACCGACCGGATCATTGGGACACGGCGGAGATCCCCATGCTGCATCAAGGTGACGAACTCCGCTCTTCGGCCGCCCGATACGACACCTTCATAGTGGACTGTCTGACCCTTTGGATCAGCAACCTGATGCTCTCCCTCGGCCCGGGTTCTGACGCAGATGTGGAGGCCGAAACCGCCACCTCCCGCCTTCTCGACCTGATGGCTGAGGAGGGTGGTAGATGGATCCTGGTCAGCAACGAGGTGGGGCAAGGCATCGTGCCGAACAACCCGCTGGGAAGGGAATACCGGGATGTTCTCGGACGGGTCAACCAGCAGGTGGCGTCACGAGCCGACCAGGTGCTGCTGATGGTGGCCGGTTTGCCGATCGACCTGAAGTCCGTCACCACACCGTTAAACCGGTGATATCCCAACAGGAATCCCACATAGTCAATAGGGCGGAAAGGTCATATAACGCCTGGACAGAACAGGCAAAATCCCTAAGCCACCTGGTATTCGAGCAGGGACGACTTACCTAGCATTTCGATAAAACGTACCCTCAGGCTGACGCCGTTTACATCGGTCAGCATCAGGACTTGGCCCAGCTTGAAATTAACCGGCTGAGACTTGCCTTCGTCAACGGCAACGTTGGCTGTGTATAGGTAGGTTCTTTCCAGGGTGTCGAGAATCGGGTTTAGCCTCCCGGCCAGGCCGGGAAGGTGGCCAGTTCCTTCCGTGAATATCGCAGACCCGCCGCCCGGCAGCTCGGTTAGCTCTATAGCCAGTTCCTGGGGTGGCTGCCAAGCCTTCTCTACATACCCGACCAAACCAGGGGCACCGCATAACACTGTTATGGGAAGTTCGGAGTGAAAACGAAAGTGGGCACGTCCGAAAGTGTCGGTTTCTTCTGCCATCCAGGTTCCGTTCGGATAATGAGCCACCACCTTTACGCCGCTTTTTGGCCGGCCCTGGACGCTTACTGTTACAACCCCCTTCAAGTCTTCGGTCGGTGGAGGAGCAGAGGGGATGGTCAGGCGGAGCTCAACACCATCTAATAGCTCGTAACGTGGTTCTTGTCCGGTGAGGGAAAGCGTGTCGCGGTAGATAATCCTGACCCCTTCGCCACGCTCCTGCAGGAAATAGCGGCGATTGCCCGAACCAGGAACCTCCCCGATTTCCAGTAGGCGGAGTATGGAGGCCAGGGTTTCGTTACGAGTGGCCTGACGGTCGCGCATCGCGTCAATAGATAGCGTGTTGGGGAGGGTGCCGGGAGAATATAACTCCAGCCGATCATCGAATATAAACATCCTCGTCTTGGCGTTCTCTATGGAATAGTCCCGATGCACCACCGCATTTACCACCGCCTCGAACAACGACCGTTCACTGAACTGTGGTACCTCGACAAATCCCGGCGTTCTCCGCGCCGACACCCGTGTATTGAAACGGGCGAACTTCACAGCTTGCCGAATCTGTCGATCCAGAGGCCCGGTGATGGTGGAGGCGTCGTGTTGTTCCGCGCTGTCGAGAGCCGTTCCCCTATAGCGAACCGCTTCGATTAATGCACCTCTCAGGTAAAGGTGCGGCTTTTCGGTGCAAAGCAGTACACCTGCCACCGTGGCCCGCGACACACCCTCGTCATCGATATCCAACAGACCTAGCTTCAAGAGTTGGTTCTGCACCGACTCCTCGGAACGGGAGCTAAGGAAACGGTCGATTAGTTCTGTATCCAAGGTGCGAAAGCCAGTCCGGTCTACCATTGTTTCATCAGGGCCTTTAAGTCCGGCTCGACCGCGGTGCTGGAACAGCCGGTACAGAGCGGAGGGCGATAGCTGCCTCTTGGAACTGCCTTGTCTTTGAAGGTATCCGCCCGGACTGCGGTGAACCAAATCGCTTCTAGGGATATCCACTACCAGCACCATTCCCTGCTCCAGGGCGAACTTATGGGTAAAAAAGTGAAGGGGTGGATCTATGCTATCGGCGCAAACCTCACTTATGAAGGCCTCTGCCTTCCCTAGACCTTCCCGATCCAGTGAACCAACCTCCCCCTGGTCTGTCACACCGAGAAACAGAGTGCCTCCCATAGTGTTGCCTAAAGCGGCCAACTCGTCGGCCATAGTCTCTCTTCTGGGTGACACCAAGCGCCCGTCTTGAATCTTGACGTCCTTGAACTCGATCCGAGTGTCCTCGCCGAGCAACAAACGCTCTCGCACCAACTCCTTGGTCCAAATTACGGCCATGACTTCAGCTTATACCTCGTTGAGTATTCGGTGTCTAAATAGCCAAGAAAGACAATAATTGGGGCGTCCAATATGGCTACGCCCCCGGCACCTTCCGGCTGGTACGACCATGGCCTGTACTGGAGTACGGCGAGGTCTGCGCTTTAGAAACCGGCAAGACGACCGTGCCGAGATGAGAACGGCTTACATCATGGCAAGCCTACGTTCGGGTATATGTCCTCGTGTTCAGGGGCCTAATAAGGCGGCGGGGACTACCGCAATGCCATCTTGGTTTCGGTAGGCGTGGTGGCCGGTGGTAATGATCATGGTGTCCACCAGCCCGGGGCCGAGTTGTCGGGCGAGCCAGCGCAGGTGGGCGGTATCCTGGCGGGTGGGCACGGCTGTCAGTTTCACTTCGATCCCCAGTACTTTCCCTTCATGCTCCACGATCAGATCAACCTCTCGTAGGTCATTCCAGGTTCTTAGGTGGCCCACTCGGGCCTGATGAGCCTGGGCGTAGACCCGCACGCTCTGGGTCACCAACGACTCGAACATAGCGCCAAGCAGCGGGCCGATGTGGAAGGACGGGACGGGTCGCTCGGATGGGTTTGGTGACAACAATCCTTCAGCGGAAACGTTCAGTAAACGGGCGGCCAGCGCAGGATCAGCAAGGTGATGTTTGGGTCCACGCTTCAACCTTCTCAACGAGGTACCCCACGGCTGCCAGGCCGGAACCGGCTCGACCAGCCACATCGCCTCCAGTAGGTCGCGATAGACCGCGGTAGTGGTCTTGGCCGGTTTGCCGCCCTCCGCCGGAGTCGAGGCATCCAAAATTGCCTCATACGAAGCAGTTGTGGCGGTGGCGGCGGCGTATGCGGTCATCCAGCGTCGCATGGTGGAGGGGCGTCGCAACCTACGGCCCATCAAGCCCACTTCGTGATCAACTACCCGATCCAAATAACCATCAAATCGGACCGACCGAAGTTTGCTATCCGTCGTTTTCATACCCGGGAAACCCCCTTCCAGGATCTCCTTGACGTAGTCGGACAACCCCACCTCCGTTTGCCCACTAATCCTGGAACGGCCCCCGGCCAGCAAACGTCCCAGGCTCACGGTCGGCGTTTCCAAGCCTCTTTCCGATAGAGATATGGGCCGCATCCTCAACGTCACAATTCGTCCGGCACCCGAGTGGGTTGGCAGAGTGGCCGGACCGGTTGATCCGGTGAGCAGAAACCGTCCCGGTGCCGGGTTCTCGTCCACAGCGCGACGCACCAGGTCCCACGAGTAGGGATAACGCTGCCATTCGTCGATCAGAACCGGCGGCTCTCCGACCGTCAACCGGCCCGGATCGGCTTGAGTAAGTGCCATAGTCTGGGGATCGTCCAGGTTGTGGACGGTTCGTGCCCGCCGAAGGGCAGTGCGCGTCTTGCCCACCGCCCGGGGACCGTTGATGCAGATGGCCGGCAAACCACCCAACATCCAGTCCAACTCCTGGTCAACTACCCGAGATAGGTAGGCACCGCTTTCCGAAACAGGCATTGATCCCTTTCCCTTCGATTAGTGGGAGTGTGGGAATATGTCCTTCTATGCTACTAATTCTCAGGTTTCTGCGCTACAAATTCTCGGACGTTCGTAAATCCTCGTAAGTGACTGTCCGAACCTGAACACAGCTTCCGGCAGATGTTCCAGGCGAAGCCCCCCGAACGGTGGTTCAGAAAGATAAATGGGGTAATGGTCTCCGTCGGGAAACCGGAAGTGGGTTCTCACCAGTAGGTGGCCGTCCGGGTGCTGGTCAACAGCCACGTCCCTACAGAGGTTTTCGCACAATTTTTCCCTAAGGGTATACAGGTCAGGTATCATCAGAGCATCCTCGATTGTTTACTAACGGCCTTGATTATGGCTAGCTTAATTTGATCCTCTTTGATACTTGCAGCGAAGTTCTTGGGTCTGTATAGGATGGTTCAAAGGAGTTGTCCTTGCCCATTGGCGATGGGCGGGGTGGCAGGTTAAGGCGGCGTTTATATGGTGATACAGCAGGCGAGGGACTTTATCGCGGCCAACCATCGGGGTGTTTTGCTCACCTTTCGAGCGGATGGGGCACCTCAGATGTCTCCGATCCTGGCCAACGTCGACCAAGGGGGCTTCGTTGTGGTGTCGAGTCGGGAGACCGCCTACAAGGTCAAGAACCTGGAGCGGGATCCGAGGGCATCTCTTTGTATGTTCGTCGACCGCTTCTATGGACAGTGGTTCCAGGTGGATGGGGTGGCTGAGGTTGTTCGGCTTCCCGAGGCCATGGAACCGCTGGTCGACTATTACCGGAGCGTCTCGGGCGAGCATCCCGATTGGGAGGAGTATCGGGAGGCGATGCGGCGGGAGAGGCGCGTACTTATCCGAATATCGGTTCAAAGGGCCGGGCCTACCCGACACGGTTAGATTCCCGGCCGGTCGGTGCGTCTTACGAACCACAAGAAGGTTCTGCGGAGGGGGTGGGATTCGAACCCACGAGGGGGGATACCCCTACGGCATTTCGAATGCCGCGCACTAGACCAGCCTATGCGACCCCTCCCACAGGGAACCGGATTCTACCCCGTCAACCGGGAATTGCGCCCGGGTTCCGTCAGCGGAGGTTGTTTTTGAAGAAGTCGACCAAAAGGATGCTGCACTCCTCTTCAAGCATTCCGGACACTATTTCGATGTGATGGTTCAGCCGAGGATCTTGGGGAAGATTGTAAAGGCTCCAGGCGGCACCGGTTTTGAGGTCGGCCGCCCCGTACACGAGGCGCTTGATGCGGGCCGCCACCGCTGCTCCTGCACACATCGGGCAGGGTTCCAATGTGACCACCAAGGTATGGCCTTCAAGCCGCCACCGACCGGTCTGGCGGGCGGCTTGCGACAGCACCAACATCTCGGCATGGGCTGTGGGGTCCTGGGCCTCTTCGCGGCGGTTGTGATCGGAAGCGAGCGTTCTTCCTTGGGGATCAACCAGTACCGCGCCAACCGGAACATCGCCATGTGCCGGGGCTTGGGAGGCTTCCGCCAAGGCCTCTTCCATTTTTTGTTTCCAGTTGGTCATGGGGCTGCGGTAGCTAGGGGACTGCCGTGCGGCCCGTCGTCGAGTGCGGATTTTGGGGCCTGGAACGGCCGGTGGCTCGGGCCCGGTGACCTTACGGCAACCGATTCCTTCGTTTAGGGCTGCTTCCTCCCGGACCTGACCCGGTTGGCGAGGGTTAGGTAGCGTATGGGCCTGACCTTCATCGCTCGTACCGATCCGGTTTCCCGCCATCTCGGCATCCTTCGACGGGCGTCCGCCCCGCCTGTAGAGGGTTTCGGGTTACAGGACACCCCTAGCGTCCCGCGTTGCACGACTTCTCAAGTCTACCCGCCCTTTTCGCTCCCCGCCCGGCCCGCTTTTGCCCGGCGGCACGCGTAGAGGTCGGACTTCCTTTAATATTCAAGGGCTGGAGGGGTCGCATAGTCCGGTCTAGTGCGCACGCTTGGAAAGCGTGTAGGCGTGTTAAGCGTCTCGTGGGTTCGAATCCCACTCCCTCCGCTCTTCATTCCGGTGACACCCATCGTGGCGACCATTACCCCGGTGGGTTGATCCTGATCCTTGACTCCCATATGTTGTCCTCTGCATCAAGTTCGTCTTCCACCACGGTCAGCTTCAAGGTCAGCAGATACTCGGCTCCTGGCTCCACGGCGATAGGATCGAACGCCCTTGAACCGATCTCCCCGGCGGCCAGGTCGATGCCCGGGCTTTCTATCGAAGGTCCGGCCTCCCCGTCTTCTTTGCGAACGGTTGCCCTGATCGCTAGGCCTTTCTGATCCACATTGCCCCGGTTTCCGGCGACCACGCTGAACTGCAGTCGCTCGGTCGAGGGGAAGAGAATCTCGCCCTCGCTGCCCAGGCCTCCGGCCGGCAAAGGATCGAACACCACCTGCAGGATGGCCACGTCCCTTCTCACCCCCATGGCCGTACTGCTACGAATGGTTCGGGCCAGCCTCTCCCCGTTCAACAACGGACGCTGGTTGGTTATGAAAGAAACGCTGGGGATATCTCCCACCACGGCCAGGTCTTCCGCCAGTTCTGTCGCCCGACTGAAAAAGCGGGCATAAACCAGGTCGCCGACTCGGATCTGGGCTATCGACCCTCCTAGCCGGTCAACCGGAACCGAGCCGGTCGGATCGTCGGCTGCTGCGGTTACGGCCGCCCGAAAGTCGGCTAAACCTACCTCCCAAGAACCCAACGCCACCCACATCAACTCGTGTATGGCCGTGACCGATTCCGGAGCTTCGATCTGCCGGAAACGGTCTAGCTCCGCCCCCAGCTCCTCCGACAAACGGTTCATAAGAACATCAAAGTCATCCCGGCTGATGAAGCGAAGCTCGTCTCCTACCAGCCGCCTAAAGCCGGCCGAAACCTCCTCCACCCCTTGCAACACAATCCGTATCTCGTCGACAAAGGCGACCTCTCGTCGGGCATCCATTCCACGGTCGTTAACCAAAACCGCCAGGCCGACCAGGGCGGCCAGAACCACCGTCAACCCCCACCACCATCCCCGCCTACCCCGGGGCCTTCTTCTGGACGAATATCCGATGCTCACCCGTTCACCCGTTCTCCGGCCCTGCGGTTTCTGCATCCTCGGGCGGGGGGTCGCCCGGATCGGGAAGTCCTTGCGCGATAGCCCAGTCCCTAAGATCGGAATAGGCTTCGACCCGATTAAAAGGGCCTTGTTCGATTCGCCTATCAAGCAGCATCTTCAGAACGGTACCGACCATAGGGCCGGGATCAAGGTTCAGGTAGTCCATGACTTCGTTGCCGTTTAGAGGTGGACGAATCGCATCGAGTTCCTCCTGGGCACGAAGGGCTTCGATCCTTTCCTCCAGCTCGTCGAGGTGGCGCTGGATGCGGCGGGCCCGCTGGTCGTTGCGGGTGGTCACATCGCATCGGGCCAGCTGGTTGAGCCGGTTCAGCAGGTGGCCTGCATCCCGAACGTAGCGCCGAACCGCCGAATCGGTCCAGCCCATCTTGAAGGTGTGGGCTCGCATATGAAGGAACACCAGCTCCGCCACATCGTTAACGATTTTTTTGGGATAGCGCAGTTTTTTAAGACGACGGCGGGTCATCCGTGCTCCAATCACCTCGTGGTGATAGAAGGTGACCTTAGAACCCTCGAAGCGGCGGGTGGCGGGCTTGCCGACATCATGGAAAAGCGCGGCCAGCCGAAGAACCAGGTCGGGCTCTGTCTTGGCCAGTACCGCCAGAGAATGGGCCAGCACATCCTTATGCCGATGGAAGGGATCTTCGATCATGGCCAATCCGTCTATTTCGGGAATGAACTCGGCCGACAATCCGGATTCGATCACAGCCAACAGGGCGGGAACCGGATTTTCGGCCACCACCAGCTTGGAAAACTCGTCCCGTATTCGCTCTTGGCTGATCGTTCCCAGCCTCTTCTTAAGGCGGGTCACCGCTTCGAGTTCGGCCTTGGCGGGACGGAATCCCAGTTCGGCCATGAACCGGAACAGCCGAACCATCCGCAGGGGATCGTCGGAAAACGACAGATCCGGACCGGCCGGGGTTTTTATGACTCCGGCGGCCAGGTCGGCCACCCCGTTGAAGGGATCCACCAGATGAGGAGTTTCATGACCCAGGCGGAGGGCGATGGCGTTTATGGTGAAATCTCGTCGCTCCAGGTCGGATTCTATGGAATCGCCGAACGTCACGGACGGATGTCGGCTCTCGGGCTCATAGATTTCGGCTCGAAAGGTGGTTATCTGGCACTCGGTTCCCTCCTTGATGAGACCGATCGTCCCGAACCTTTCTCCGGTTGTGAACAGATGGTCGGCCCAGTCCCTGAAGAGGGGTTTCATTTGGTCGGGACGAGCGTTGGTGGCGTAGTCGAAATCGGAGGCCTCCCGACCCAGCAGGGCATCACGAACCGACCCTCCCACCAGGTAGACCTCGAATCCGGCGCGGTTTAATATCTCCGCCAACCGGCGGTTGATTCCACGGTCTAGCCAATTCAAACGGTCGGGAATCATTGATCGGACGCGATCGGTCGAGGAAAGTGCTGCAAAATATCGCGTTGGCCCGCTAACAGAAAACGAAACCCGGTTTGAGCCTGCCCGAGCCCCGTCTCTCTCTTCAGCACTCTCCTAGGTCCCACGCCCGGGCTGCCTCTCGCCTCACCCGCTCCAAAGTGGCATAGGCGAGCTTGGAGGAACGAAAGCGACGGTCTTCGCCGGGGACGACCAACCCGGCCGCCCCGGCCAAGGTGGCCGTAACGGAAGCGGTTATGGCATCCGGGTCGTAGCCCCCTTCAAGGAAGCAGATGGTTCGTCCCGGCTTAACCAGACCGACCAGATTTCGGGCCATGAAGGCGTAATCGGAGGGGAGCAGACGCAGGCCCGCCAGCGGATCATCGGCATGGGCGTCGTATCCGGCGCTGATAAGCAACCAGTCGGGCTCAAACCGAGCCGCTACCGGCAGAATCGGGTCGTGGAAGGCGGCTCGGTAAACGTCGCCGGCGGCCCCGACCGGAAAGGGCAGATCCAGGGTGGTTCTGGCCCCAGGGTGGGCGGTCATGTCCACTATCCCTCCCGTACCTGGGTAAAAGGGGTATTGGTGGGTGGAGATGTAGAGGAGGTCTTCTTCGTGTTGGAACATCTCCTCCGTGGCGTTGCCGTGATGAACATCCCAATCCATTATCACCACCCGGTTGCCTTGTTCCAGGAGTAGGGCGGCGGTGACCGCCACGCTGTTGAACAAGCAGAACCCCATCGCCAAGCCGGGACGGGCATGGTGTCCGGGTGGCCTTACGCTAAGAAAGGCCAGGTCGGCGGAGCCTTCCTGCAGGCGCTCCACCGCCATCGGACCGGCACCTGCGGCTCGGATGGCCGCCTCCCAGGAAGCCGGAACCGCCGCCGTGTCGGGATCCAGTCGACCCCCTCCGGCGGCGCAGAAGCGTTCTATATAGTCCACATAGGCCGGATCGTGCACCTTCTCCAACAACCCCCGCTCTACCTGCGGGGCGGTCGCCTCCTCCACCTGTACCGGAGCGTTGCGCACCCCCTCTAAGGCTGCTACCACCCGCTGCGGTCGCTCGGGATGTCCCCAGCCGGCATCGTGCTGTTCAAAAACGGGATGGGTTACCGCTAATACCCTCATAAGGTGCCAGGCTAATAGAGGGGATGGGGATTGATACCGGTATGGATGGTTCCCGAGAGATATATCCGGCTGGTTGATAGGGGCCGATTTGTCGGGAAGCCCGGGTTTCGGCGGGCCGAACCACTCCAAGAAGAGGTGGGCCCTTGAAGCCTGGATCGGACCGACGGAGAAGGCATTCGAAAGGTATTAGATCGGTTTTTTCGCGTTCCCGAAATTAGGGGTTGAAAATGTCCCTCGGGCATGATACGTAGGGTGTTGCCAAGCACCGAAGGCCGGGTAAGAGGTAGGTATCCCGATCGGATCCCCGGCAATTGAGGGAACATATTTGTATGGAGCGAACAGCCGAACCGTAGTCTCCCGGCTTCAGTCCGGGCATGGCCGACCACGCTCCGAATCAGGTGGTGCGAGGCGGGGGAGGGGAACCCAGCGAAGCTGGGCGGCGTGTGTGATTTTTGTCAATAGGCGGCATTTTCCCAGGTTATAGCCCTTTTCTACAAACCCTGGAGGAGAGGGTGTTTTTACTGAAAAAAGGTCGCCCCTTAGGTTCAGGACGTTGTCTTTAGCACTGTAAGCCATAGGGTTCGAGGGGAGGGGGTTGGGTTGAAGCCTCGGCCTAGCTCGGCGGATTCCGGCTAAGCAAAGTAGTTACCATCTCAATCAATCAGTAAACGGCCCTTCTCAAGGACAGGCCCACTATGCCTCCTCCCATTCCCTCCCGCTATCGGTTGGAGATTCGCCTCGGCAGAAACGAGGACATCGAAGAATGGTTTGCTACCGATCTGGAATTGGACCGACCGGTTCTGATCCGTTTGATTGGGCCGGAAGCCCCTACAGCCCGAGGGAAGGATTTCCTTACCGCCGTCCGGCGGGCGTCTCGTATCAGCCATACCCACGTGGCGGCGGTTTTCGCCGCGGACCACGCCCGGGGGTCCTACTACGCCGTGACCGAATGGGTGGGAGGCACCACCTTGTCGGACCAGCAGAACGGGGGTCGGCATCTGAAGCCGGCCGAGCTGCTTTCCAACGCCGCGGGTTTGGCCGACGGCCTGGCCTCCTTACATGCCGAGAAGGTTATCCACGGCGCGATCGACGCCGATGCCATCCTTTATACCCAAGGGCAAACGGCCAAACTGGGTGGGTTCGGACAAAAGATCAGGCACGGCTCTCCGAAGGGGGATGTTCGGGCCTTGGCCGAAACCTTGGAGACCGCCTTCACCCGAAAGCCGTCCGGCTTGGTCGCCCCTTCCGAGGTGATCGATCGCCTGCCTGCGCCGGTTGACGAGGCCCTTCGATCCGCTCAAGCCGGACGGCTCGACGCCCGGGAATTGGCTAATCGGCTTTCAAAGGTTTCCTACCCTCCCCCGGCCTCCGGATCTTTCGGTTGGTCTTGGCGTTCCCTGCTTCCGGTCGGGTTGGTAGGACTCCTTGCGGCCCTCCTGATCTGGGCAGGAACCGTGGTGGATACCAGTCCCTCCCCCTCACTCGAGGTGTCCGCCCTGCCACTTCCGAACGTCTTGCCCGGACCGGAACCCGACGGCGGGTTGTCCCCTGCAACCGAGGAACCGATTCCACCCGTAGACGCGGAACCAGGGCCGGCCGTGCCGGTGGTAGTGGAGGAGATAATTGATTTCGATCCGCTGGGAGACAATGCGGAAAACCCCGATCTACTGGAGTTTTTATTCGACGAAGATCCGGCCACCGATTGGGAGACCGAGGGTTACCTTGACCCGCTTCCGCTCCTCAAAGACGGGGTGGGATTGGTGTTTGAAATAACCGGAACGCCTTCACTGCTGGAGTTGATGGGCCTATCGGAGGGAACCGCCTTTCGCCTGATGCGGGCCGAATCTTTGGTCGAGGTGGGGTCCTCCGATTGGGAGGTCATCGCCGAGGAAAAGGCCGGCGCGGGTACTCTCCGGATCCCCTTGCCTCCCTTCCGAGACGGGGTGTGGCTCCTTTGGCTTATCGAACTTCCTTTAGACGGAGATCGCTACCGTTCCAGGCTGGGTGAAGCCGAGTTCCATAACTGAGCCTGCAGTAGGAAACATCACATAGAGGAACCTTGGGGTGTGCGCCCGCTAACCTGCCTCCTGTGGAAGAGAGCTACGCCGCTCGCTTTGCCGACTTCCTAGAGGAGCTGGCACAAAAAATCCGTTCGCTTACTGTGGACCGCCTCCGACGGGGGGTCGTCTACGTCAGCTTCGGGTTAATTGCTGCAGTGTTAGTATTGATAGCGATATTATTTATTTTAATCGGAATTTTTCGCCTGATATCAATAATCACAGGCGTAACGGGTGCCTATGCCCTCATAGGTGGATTATTTCTGGTGGCCGGGTTGTTGTCATTGCGTAAGGGAAAGAAAATCCTCGAAAGTCCCATTGAGCCTAAGGAGAACTCCGCCCCCACCGAAGGCGAATCATGACCGAAAACGTAATAATCATCGGATCCGGCCCGGCCGGTCTAACGGCGGCTCTATACGCGGCCCGCGCCGACCTTTCCCCTTTGGTTTTTGAAGGGATAAACGCGGGTGGCCAGCTTATGATCACCACCGACGTCGAGAACTATCCCGGGTTTCCGGATGGAATCATGGGTCCCGAGGTAATGGAACGCTTTCGCAAACAGGCGGCACGTTTCGGAGCCCGGCTGGTCGCCTCCGACGTAACCTCGGTCGATTTTTCTTCCCGTCCATTTAGGGTCGAGGTGGGATCGGACCACCATCTGGCCCGGACGGTAATCATCGCCACCGGGGCTACGGCTCGGTTTCTCGGCATCCCGGGAGAAGAAGAGCTGATAGGTCGGGGGGTGTCGGCCTGCGCCACCTGCGACGGATTCTTCTTCCGCAACAAGAGCCTGGTGGTGGTGGGCGGCGGCGATTCGGCCATGGAAGAAGCCCTTTTTCTCACTAAGTTTGCGACCAAGGTGACCATTGTGCACCGCCGCGACAAGTTCCGCGCCTCGCGAATAATGGCCGCCCGAGCCCTGTCCAACGAGAAAATCGAGGTACTTTGGAATACCACCGTAGAAGAGGTTCTGGGACAGTCACACGTAACCGGGGTAGTTCTGCGAGATGTGCACAACTGCACTACCCGCCGTTTCGCAACCGACGGCCTATTCATTGCGATTGGGCACACACCCAATACCGAGCTTTTTGACGGCCAAATCGATCTCGATGAATCCGGCTACATTCGACTACCCGGCCCCGGCACTATGACCAACATTGAGGGGGTCTTCGCCTCGGGCGACGTGGCCGACCGGATTTACCGTCAAGCTGTCACCGCGGCGGGAACCGGCTGCGCAGCGGCTATAGACGCCGAACGTTGGCTCGAAGGGCAGGAAGAAAAATCGCATGGAATCATCCATTGAACAACACACGCACCGTTCCTAAAGGAGGAGTAAAGCGGTATGTCCGATGTAATAACCCTTACCGATAGTAGTTTTGAACAGGCGGTCGGGACCGATCAGCCGGTGCTGGTCGACTTCTGGGCGGAGTGGTGTGGGCCATGCCGTCTGGTTGCTCCGGTACTGGCCGAAATTGCCGAGGAACATGGTGACCGGATCACCATCGCCAAGCTCAACATAGACGAGAACTCCCAAACTCCTTTCCAATATCAGGTGATGAGCATTCCCACCATGGTGGTTTTCCAAAACGGGGTGGAGAAGAAGCGGATCGTCGGTGCCCGTCCCAAGGGGGCCATCCTGTCGGAGCTTCAGGAGTGGATTACCTGATCATTAATTGGGCGGGCCCGCCCCCGTGGTTGTGCTTGCCGGTCAGGAGGGAAAGAAACGGCGGTAGACCCCTTCCAGCTGGTCCAGGCTATTGAACCGCAGCACCATTCGGACGTCGTCTGATCCCTTCTTGCGGGCCTTATAGCGGATTTCGACCGGGGTTCCGAGCTGCTCGGAGAGGCGGTTTTCGAGCTCAACTATCACCGCCGGGCGAGGTTCCGGCAACTTCGGTCGTTTGGGATCGCCCTTTATCTTCTTGCCAAGCTTCACCGCTTCCTCGAGCCTGCGTACCGACCATCCTTCATCAACCGTCCGATTCGCCAAATGTTCGGCCAGGGCGTCGTCTTCCAGCCCCAGCAACGCCCGGGCGTGGCCGGCGGAAAGCTCTTTAGCTGCCACCAAGGCCTGGATGGAGGGGCTCAGCCTAAGCAGACGCAGGGCGTTGGTAACAGCCGCCCGGCTTCGGCCCACCTGTGAGCCGATCTCGGCATGGGTCATTCCGAATTCTTCCTCCAGCTGATGGAAGGCGGCCGCCTCCTCCAGGGGGTTGAGGTCTTGGCGTAACAGGTTTTCTACCAGGGCCTCTGTGATCGTGCCTTGTTCATCGGTATCACGGATAAGGGCTGGTATCTCGGTGAGCCCTGCTTCCTGGGCCGCCCGCCAGCGCCGTTCTCCGGCGATTAGGACGTAACCCGAATCCTGGAAACGCACCACCACCGGCTGCAGGACGCCCAGGTGCCGGATAGATTCCATCAATGCTTCCTGGGCTTCCTGGTCAAAGATTTGTCGGGGCTGGTTCGGGTTGGGCCGGATTTGGGATACAGGAACCCGCTGAAGGTCCCGGCTGCTGTGTCCGGTCGGGGGGATGAGGGCTTCTAACCCCTTGCCCAAACCTGATCGGCGAGAGGAACGGCTGGTGGTCATGGTTGGTTGGCTCCTGATAAGAGGGTGGTCGAATTGGCAGTACCCAGGCGAGCGGGCAGACACCTCTGAAGGAACTCTTGGGCTAAGAAGCGATAGGCGACCGCACCGGCGCTCATCCGGTCATATAGTTCTATGGGCTCTCCATAGGAGGGGGCTTCGGATAGACGGATTGATCGAGGAATAACCGTCCGAAATACTTTATCCCCGAAATATGTCCTGATTTGAGCGGCAACATCTGCCGAAAGTTTAGTTCGAGTATCAAACATGGTCAAAAGAACTCCTAGTATTTCCAGCTCATTAAAGTTGGAACGTACTCGTTCAATGCTTTCCATGAGACGGCTCAAGCCTTCTAAAGCGTAATATTCGCACTGAACGGGGATAAGCAGGTGGCGGGCGGCCACCAAGGCATTAATGGTCAACAGCCCCAGGCTGGGAGCGCAGTCAATCAATATGATGTCAAAGCTCTCATCTAATGAGGACAGCGCCCTATCCAGCTGCCGCTCCCGATTCAACATAGACACCATTTCCAACTCGGCACCGGCCAGGTCAAGGTTGGAAGGTCCCAAAACCAGGTTTTCTACTCCGGTAGCGACCACGATCTCGTCCAGGTCTTTTAGGCCGATCAAGGCGCTATAGATAGATTGTTCACCGGAATCTACTCGGATTCCCAGGCCTGAACTGGCATTTCCTTGGGGATCAAGGTCCAATAATAGAACTCGGCGGCCCTCCAAGGCCAAGGTAGAAGCCAGATTTATCGCAGTAGTAGTCTTCCCGACTCCCCCCTTTTGGTTGACTACGGCCACAATCTGTGCCGGACCGGTTGAGGGTGGATGTCCGCCGGACACTCGGCTTTCTGCTTGGTTCTTGCCGACCATAGACCTTATGGTAATCCCTCAACCATATGTTTCACGTGAAACCTTTAGGTTTTAGTGAACGGGTTCCTTGGAAGGTTTAATCCAGGGATATGACCACCGAGCGACGCGGCTCCGAACCTTCCGAGTAGGAACGGGTTCCATCGATCTCGGCTATTGCGTCATGCACCACTTTGCGATCGGCCGAGTTCATGGGCTCCAGCATAATTTCTCCCCCCTCTTCCAGCACCTGTTCGGCCAGTTTACCGGCATAGATGGTCAGCGCCTCCCGTCTCCTGGCGTTATAACCGGCTATATCCAGCCGTAGCCGACAGCCACGAGAGGTCTTTCTCTGCACAATGGTCCTCGTCAACTCATGGACAGCTTGCATAACAGACGCCTTCGGGCCGATCAAAGCCTCGGTTTGGTCTCCCGTTACATCCACATAGATGGCTTTGCCCTCGAAACGAGTGTCCACCTCGCCCTCCAAACCGAACTCCGCCAGTAGTCCGGTCAGGAACTCTTCGACCACTTGGGTTTGATGTTCCAATAAGGCCTCATCGGATTTATTGTCTTCTTTCACCGCCTTGACCTCTCTTTCTGCTTTCCGACTTCCTTTTGCCTGCTTACGGGCCTTTTTGTCACGAGTGCGTGAACTGTCCGCCGACTGGGAACCGTCGGGCAGTTGTTTGGTGCCCCGAGTGCTCGACCTGCTTGGTTTAGTGGGGCTCTTCCCTTTTTGTTTGCCTTGATCGGCGCGGTTGGTTTTGGCTCGGCTCGGGGACTTACGGCGGGTACGCCCTCTAGAACGCCTTCGCTTCGGCTTGACCATTACCAGGGCATCTTGTCTCCCGATGCCCAGAAATCCGAGCTTGGGTTCTTGCCGTACCTCCACATCTACCCGATCCGGGTCTTCGATGCCCAATGCTTCAAGAGCAGCTTCAACTGCTACCTCAACCGTGGCACCTTTTACCTCAACCCACTCTCTTTTATTGGATGCCATTGGATCTACCTTCTCCTCCGTCGACGCTGTTTCTTGACCGAGCCCTGGGGACGGTCTTTGGATGGTGGGAGTTTTCCTCCGTTCGCTCCTGAGCTATCGGTTCCTCCATCATGCCCTTCATCCGGTTTCTTGGGGACAGGCTTATCACTTGCGGGCGTTGTGCCCGGCCGTCCATCAATCTTAAATATAAGTAACTGCTGGGCAGTCCGAAAAACGTTGCTGGTAGCAAAGTAGAGGTTGAGCCCGGAAGGCCAGATATACGATATGACACCGAACATCAACGGCATGATTTTCGTCATGCGTTGTACCGCCTCGGCCTGTGGATTCGGATTGCCGCTGTTGGACTGCTTGGGAGGACTGATCAATTTTTGCTGTAAATACCCGGTAAGAATCACTATACCAACCAATATCAGATAGGGAATGGTGTTCGTAGAGAATAATCCCTCGCTTCCCACCACCTCAGAAGGTGCCAGGTCGAGGTCCATGGTCATAAAACGCAATGCCCCCTCCACCGTCGCCGCCTCCAACAAGCTCGAGTCGGAAGGGAGGCGCGGCCCCGGATCCCGCAGCACCTGGAACAGGGCGAACCAAACCGGCATCTGGACCAGCAACGGCAGGACACATCCGAACGGACTCACCCCTCGTTCCCGGTATAGCTCCATCACCTTTTCGTTCAGCATCTGCTGGTCGCCCTTGTACTCCCGGCGTATCCTCTCCATTTCCGGCTGCACTTCCTGCATAGCCCGTGTCGATCGAACCTGTTTAAGTGTAAGCGGAAAGACTAGAAAGTTAACAACGATAGTTAATCCTATTATTGCGACTCCATAATTAGGTATCAGATCATAGAAGAAGGAAAGAATAGTCCCCAATAAGGTTTGTAGGGCGTTCCACAACTGACTCAACTGTGCCCCTTTTTCCTATCCGGAACCGGGTCGTAGCCTCCGGTCGACCAGGGATTACACCTACCGATCCGCTTTAGCCCCAGCCAACACCCCCTCCAGAACCCGTGTTCTCCCAGAGCCTGATAGGTATAGCGTGAACAAGTGGGCAGGAACCGGCAGGAGCTCGGGATCATCGGCCCGATACTGTGCTGCCACACCCGGATCAGTCTTTGGCCTATTTTGGTCGGCAACCCGACAAGGCTTGAGGAGGTCTTCATAGCTCTTCCGTTGGGGTAGCGGCCGAAACGGCGCTACGAATCCATCCGCCCAGTTTCGAAAACGGAACGGTTGCTACCGCCGAGGTGACTATGAATACGTAGTCGGTAGCTTTGGCCAGAGGCAACTCGCGTAAGACCGCCCGAACGCGGCGTTTGGCCCGATTGCGGACTACCGCCCCGCCTACCTGTCGGCCCGCCACCAAACCGATTCGCGGTGGGCCGCAGTCGCGGTGCCGATACGCCAGGATTATGCCTCCTCGGCGGACCCTCCGGCCTTCGCGCAACACCTCGGTGAAAGCGGCCGAGCCGGTTAGAACGGAAGGTTTGCGGTGGGTACTGCCCAACGATTCGGTAACGATCGCCACCTTTTAGCCTCGCTCCTGAGTTCCCCGACCGGGAAGTGTGCTCATAACTTTGATTCTTTGTCCTTTCCTGCGGATGCAGGCTCCTTCTAGGAAAGCCCACCTCCACCCGGCCAGGCATTCCCCCACCCCAGTGGATTATAAAAATATACGAGCCCACGAGAAAA